>JBDSKU010000137.1:0-8299 GCA_039916745.1 Nitrospiraceae bacterium | reverse complement strand
TCCAGCCAGTCGTGATTGGGGTGGGGGAGCTCTGCACAGGGGTTCGTCGAGATGCCTGCCGGAGCCGCAACCGACGAGCGACGCTGATGGCCCAATGACGACAGATGTGGATTATACGAAGTACTGGGGATTCCAAACCCTCCCGTTCGACAATGTGCCGGACCCGCGATTTTATGTGTCCTGCACCCAGCATGACACAGCCTATCAGTGGTTGAGTTATGGGATTCAGACCCGCAAGGGCATGCTCCTGCTCACTGGCGACATTGGGTGCGGGAAAACGCTGCTCAGCCGCCGACTGATCGGCGGACTGTCGCCCGCACAGTATGATATTGCGCTTGTTGCCAATCCCGCATTGTCCCCCTCAGAATTGTTGGATGAGGTGTTGTCTCAGTTCGGACTCGACCCCGTGCGATCAAAAGCAGGACGATTGCAGCAGCTCAATGAGCGACTGCAGCTGAATGCACAACGCGGGATCAGTTCGGTCTTGATCGTGGATGAGGCGCAAGCGATTGAATGCGTCAAAGGATTTGAGGAGCTGCGATTACTGACGAATTTCCAACTCAACGACCGGTTCTTATTGACGGTAGTATTGATCGGTCAGCCTGAATTGCGTCATCGTGTAACGAGAATTCCACAGCTGAATCAGCGAATCGCGGTTCGTGCCCACCTGGGCCCCTTCACGGCAGGGGAGACGACATCATATATGAGGGCCCGCATGGGCGTCGTGACTCATCGGACAGATGTGTTTACCAAAGAAGCGGTGGCAGTCATTTACGAGCAGACTCAGGGGATTGGGCGGCTGATCAATGCGCTCTGTGATCAGTGCCTCTTTGCCGGATCCCTCGAAAACATGGTAGAGATCGATGACCGACTTGTTCAGCGGGTCGGGCAATGTCTATGATGTATCGTCGAATGCTCAAGGAGAATGGCCGAAGGCCATGAACGAATACAACGTGCCTGATTGGTATCGGATTGCACAGGAACAACTGACGGGCGTGGCTCTGGCCGTCCAGCGGCAGGACGCACTCGACTTGGAGTCTGTATCCACCTTGGCGACGGGGATTGCGGAGGCCCTCAAGCAAAGTGACCAATTACTTGTGCAGGCCATGAGCGGTCCCGCGGGTCCTCCGCTGATTACAAATCTCGTGAATGTCGGTATTGTCGCCACGAAGGTCGGTGCCGGGCTGGGATACCACGGGAAAGAATTGGAGCGGTTGACGTTCGCAGGGCTTCTGCATGACATTGGTCTGTTTGCCGTGCCGCAGTCGGTAATCGGTAAATCCAGTCGGTTGACCCATGATGAACGGATGTTGATTGAACAGCATCCGGATCTTGGCTATGAGGCGATTCGAAAGGCTGGTCCGCAATACGACTGGCTGGCACAAGTGGTGCGCCAAGCACACGAGCGGTGGAACGGGCAGGGTTACCCCAACAAGCTGAAGGGGCGGCAGATCAGCGAGTTTGCCCAAATCATCGGGGTAGTGGATGTCTTCGATGCTCTGGTGAGCCCACGGGGTTATCGCCGTCGATATTTTCCGCATGAAGCGGTGCGAGAATTGATGGTGGCGGAAAGAACGGCATTCCCGCGCGAGGTGGTTAAAGCCTTGGTCGAACAACTCTCGGCCTATCCGCTCGGTACCTCGGTGCGGTTGACCACCGGAGAGTTGGGGACTGTGAAGCGCGTCAATACGAACTATCCGCTTCGTCCGATCGTATGGATCGAGGGCGATCCAGTCCGCAGCCAGGAACCACGGCAACTTGATTTGAGCCTGACCCCGCTTGTGTCCATCGTTCAAACACTTGAATCTCCTGACGTCGCACGTTTGTCCTTTCCGACAATTGAGGAGCGTCCACAGCCATCTGCGGCCGCTCCCTCGGCATCCGATCAGTTCACGTCGTTGTTGGAAGGGTTGGATGCGCTGGCCCGCGCGATTCAAGGTGCCGTGGAGTCTAAGACTCCTGTACGAGAAAACGAGACGACGGCGTTGTCGGGCGAGCGGAGATGGACTGTTCGTTCTTCTGTGCAAGATCTGACGGATCCCAGCTTTGAGAAAGAAGTGATCGGGCTCTTTGCCCTCGAAGCCCATGAATGGCTGGCTCAAATTCAGGCGGCGTTGAGACAACTGGGTGAAGGGACCCACGAAACGGTGCGTCCGAAGCTCCATGGGATTCTCTTGCACGGTATTACGAATCTTGCCAAGTCCGCGGCAACGGTGCAATTCCATGCGATTGAGCAGATGGCCTCGAGCCTGCTTCCCATTCTACACGATGTGGGACGTCAGGAACCGCGTGCACTGACGGCAGCACTGCTGTCGTTTCAAGAAGGATTGGATCGGATCAATGTGGTTGTGCGTCGATTAGCAGGAACTCAAGAGGACGATCGTGCTGAGCAGGATGGCGTTTCTGTTGGACCGGTGGAAGAATCTCAGGAGATACCTCCTGCTATGGCAGTGGATGATTCTGCAACTTCTCCGCAACCGTCCTCTGTCGCCATCGGGATTTCCAGCCCACCCCTTCTTCATGCGCTACGGGATTTGCAGCAGGCTCGTGCCCGGTCGATGCAGCCGGCGCGCGATGTGCTGGAGGCCGTCATCACCCGAGCCGAGCGGGAAGCCAATCATCTTGATGTGACTGCCGTCGGACAGATTTTGACGGAGCTCGATCGTCTCGACGATGAGTTCCTTCATGAAGTCCGTCGCCTGGTTCCGATCATGAGTCGTACGCTTGAAGAATTACGAGCGCGGGGGCAGATGGATTTTGTGACGGCGTCTCAGCTCGATCCGATTATTCAGCAGATCGAGGTCCTCTACGACATGGCTAACCATGTACAAGCGACGATGATCACGATGTTTATGCAAGGGCTGCGCTCCTTTCTCATGGTGGCAGCGTATCGGAAAACCTCGACATTGCCGCAACGACTGGAAACCGTCCAAGGCAGAATTCATGCGTTGATTCCAATGGCGGAACAATGGGTCAATATTGGGCGTATCGAGCGATCGGCCATTGGTAATATTTTGCCAGTCTAGTTTCGTCCTGCCAATCTGCACAGTTCCGTACGATTGTTGCGAGAGAATCTTCCTGATCGTATGGAAACGCTGCCTGTCTCCTCTGCATATTTCTGCGGCATCATTGCATCTCCATGGAATTGCACGGATTGCAGTGCCTGCCGATTGAGCAATCTGCGGGGTGCTAGCACCGGACATGGTATTGGTCGCTCATCCACATGGTTACCCACAAGTCGTGCACATGTTTTGTGGACATCGAGTACCTGGGGGTCAGCGTCCTGCCTCCCTCCGGCCTCTTCCAGCGCGGAGCTTCATCGTGATGAGGATGAAAGATCAATAGGAGAGAGACGTTTCGATTCCGATGCCTGCTTTCATACCATGGAGCCTGTCGGTGGATACCGTGCCTAGGAAAAGGAGGTATGCTGTCTACCGTTTCTCATCTGTCATCCACAATTCTTCACCTAGTCATGGGGATTGAAGGTTGTGTCCAATCAGCGGCACTCGGAAAGGCCAATCATCTCGTTGCAGTCTCATGCGACAAGCGATAGAAGGATGGTATGATGCCGCCGGTTTGCTGTCTTCCTTCGTCGAGGACGAGAAGTCTGGCAGCGTAATTCAGGTGGGGGAACGGCTGATGCCAAAACTTGTGACCGTCTTGCGACCGGAAAAAATTCAGGAGCAAGCTCGTATTTATGTCCGGTCCTATATTCTCATGCCCTCCGGGGTGGTTGGACTCGTCTGCATGATTGGTGGGGTGGGGTCACTCGGCTACCAACTGCTGTCGAACCATACTTATACCTCGTTGACGTTTCTTTCCAGCTCAGCGCTGCTGATCATCGGTGCGTTGTGCGGGTGGGGGCAGACTCGTTATCACCGCTATTTGTTGGCCGCTTTTCCAGAGGTGTATGCCGCTCGGATGCGAACGGCTGTGGTTCAAGGTAGCAAGAAGGCCAAGGCCGCACCGGAGATGCCGGAAATCACCCATGCCGGTCGAGGCTTCGTTCCGATACTTACCGTAGCTGGGGTGGCGCTGATCCTCAGTGTATCAGCCGCGGCCATGTTGCAGGGTGACCTTGACCCGTTCCCGGCTGTGCTGGTGCCCTGGGCGGGATTCTACTGGGCGAAGCTGTTTGGCTGGCGTGGAATTATCGGGTAGGGGTAGGCGACCGATCTGTTATCTGGCTCGCTTCTTGGGTTTCGGTTTCGAGGTTCGAGGCGCCTTGTCTCGTGCCTCTATCTGCTTCATCTTTTCTTCCAATGTGCGAACCGCCTGTCGGAGTTCAGGAAGCCGTGGAATGACGGCTTGGGCTTTGACCCACACTTCATGGGGCATGACAGGAGCCCCGGAGACGATTTGATTCGGCTCGAGGTTGCGGTTCACGCCCGCACGAGCGGCGATCATGACTTGATCGCCGATAACGATGTGATCAGCCACGCCTGCCTGTCCGCCGATCATGACATGGTGTCCCACACGAGTACTGCCGGCGATCCTGACCTGTGAGACGAGGATTGAATGGGCGCCGATCGTCACGTTATGGGCGATCTGGACCAGGTTATCGACCTTGGTGCCCTGCTTGATCACCGTTTGGCCGAGTGTGGCGCGATCGACCGCGACATTGGCGCCGAGTTCGACGTCATCCTCAATCGTGACCCCGCCGAGCTGAGGAATCTTATAGTGCCGCCCCTGATCCTGCACATAGCCGAATCCGTCGCTTCCGATGACCGTGCCACTGTGAATGATGACCCTCGCGCCGATTGTGCAACCTTCCCTGACGACGACGTTGGGATAGAGCAGCGTATCGTCCCCGATGGTGGTATCGTCCCCGACAAAGACGCCGGGGTAGAGCCTCACTCGCGCCCCGATCTTGACACGGTCTCCGAGGGTAACTCCCGGCCAGATTGAGACATCGGGACCGACTTGCGTATCGATGCCCTGGACCACGGCCGCGTCGATGCCGCGAGGAGGGGCGACCGGGCAAAAGAACGTGTGGGCGACCTGCGCAAACGCCAATGTCGGATTGGTGACGACAATATGAGGATTGGAGATCTCAGCCAGACGCCGATGAGAGAGGAGCATTCCGGCCGCGGTAGTCCCACTCGTCTTGAGCATCCGGTCCCCAGTGACGAAGGTCAGATCGTTCGGGCCTGCTTCTTCAAAGCTGGCCAGGCTTGTGATGCTGGCTTGTGGCGACCCCACAAGTTCCCCGCCGACGACGTTGTGGATCTGTGCCAATGTGATGGGGGTACGTGGACGCGTGGCCATGGTATTACGATTTATTTTTATTCTTCGGCTGAGCCGGTTTCGCCGGCTTTTTTGCCGGGGCTGCGGCAGGCGCTTTTCCTAACCGCTTTTCAACGTAGGTCACGACATGGCCCACGGTCGTCAGTCCCACAAGGTCTTGGTCCGGAATCTGGAGATCGAAGGCTTCCTCGATACGGTAGAGCAGTTCGATCACGGCCATCGAGTCGAGACCTAAATCGTCACGCAGATGTTGGGTGATGAGGATCGTGGCTGGATCGCGTTTCAGGTACTCACCCAAGGAGGTGCGGATCTTCAGCGATACAATGGGATCGGTTGCCATAGGTCGATTCTCTCGGTGGTGTGCTTAGGTGGTCGCCTGCTTCAATACCACAGCGGCATTGTTGCTGCCAAATCCAAAGGCGTTCAGCATGACGACTTTCACGCGACGTTCTTGTACTGAGCGGGAGAGTCCTGCCAAGGCACAGGCCGGATCCGGGTCGTCATAGTTGGCGGTGGGATGAATGTGGCCTGTGTGGAGGGCCAATACCGAGGCGATGCCTCCGATGGCACCGGCGGCACCGAGCGTGTGGCCGATCAACGACTTAGTGGCGCTAATCGCGATTTTATCCGCGCGCGATTTGAACAGTTGCCTGATCGCCTTGGCTTCGACGGCGTCGCCGATTAACGTCGACGTGGCATGCGCATTGATGTAATCCACCTGCCCGGGGGTGATGCCGGCGTCCGCGAGAGCCAGCTTCATCGTATTGGCCACTTCCAGACCGTCTTCACGAGGGATGACCATATGATAGGCCTCGCTGGTAGCGGCATAGCCCGCAATTTCGGCATAGACTCTCGCTTTGCGTTTCTTGGCATGCGCGGCCGATTCCAAGATCAGCGAGCCGGCGCCTTCACCCATGACGAAGCCGTCGCGCAACCGATCGAACGGCCGTGAGGCCTTGTCCGGTTGATCGTTGAATTTAGACGAGAGGGCTCGCAGAGAGCAGAAACCGGCGAAGACGAGCGGGGTGATGCTGGCATCGGCCCCGACGACGATCACGACATCGGCCCGGCCCTCTCGGATACTGTGGAGCGCTTGTCCGAGGGCATGGGCGCTAGAGGAGCAGGCCGTAGAAATGGTCAGATTCGGACCTTTGGCGCCATAGGCCATCGCGATAATACCGGAGGCAGAGTTGAGGGTGATGGTGGGAATGAAGTTCGGATGGACGCGATGGGGCTTCTGGTGCTGGTAGAGTTGCGTGATTTCACGTTCGCCCATCACCATCCCACCCATGCCGGCTCCCACGATCACGCCGACGCGATGCGGATTTTCTTTCGCCATCTGGAGGCCTGAATCGGCCAGCGCTTCCTTCGCCGCCACAAGGGCGAACTGGGCGTACCGATCGACTCGATCGCCATGGGCATTGTCGAGAAACCGTTCGACCACGAAGTCGCGCACCTGGCCTGCGACTTTGGAGCGATAGCCATCCATGGGAAAGGGGTCGAACGACGTAATCGCTGAGATCCCGGATTGGCCGGCGAGGGCAGCCTTCCAAAACTCACCGACCCCGATACCGATCGGGGAAACGATACCTAATCCTGTGACGACAACGCGCGAGCGCATTTTCTTGAAATCCTTTTGCGAATACTTCGCTTCTACTTACCGGAAGCGCCTGGATCAGTCAACCTGCTGATCCAAGGTGGACAGCAAGCTACTGAATCATTCTGTGGACCCACAAAATATATATAGGCTGGCCTGTCCGTGGAAGCAGGAGCATATCATGCGGGATGCTCAAAAAGGCCGCCCAGCAAGGCCGCAGCGAGCGAAGAGGCGAGGCGTACCCTCTGGGTACGTTGAGCCTCTGAGCGATGCGAGAACGAAGCTGGCGGGATTTTTCAGCATCCCGCTCTAGTAGCGCACCTTGAGCATCAAGTAGAGACCAAAACTCATAAAGAGCATATTGGCCATCCAGCCGGCGATCAGCGGCGTTAAGACTCCGCCGCGGCCAAGCGCGATCGCGATCGAGTGCGTCGTCCAATAACAAAAACCGACGGCGAGCGCCTGCCCAATTCCCATCGCCATGCTGCCCCCTCTCACGCCGCTTCGACGCAGACTCAGCGCAATGCCGACCAGCACCATGATCACGGTGACGAACGGGAAGGCGATCCGACTGTAATAGTCTGTCTTGAGCCGTGCTGACTGGGAGTCCTGCTGGGGCCGGCGTCTGGTATAGGCTCGAATGTCATGGAACGTCATCGATTCAGAATCGCCCGCGAGCCACGTGGTGAAGTCTTCTGGAATGAGGCTCAACACGATGGCTTGCCGGTCGAAAGAGGTAGCTGATACGGCGCCATCAGGGAAAAACAGCCGGTGTTGTCCATGGTAGAGGGCCCAACTGGAGTCACTGTAGCGAGCTTCCAGGGCCTCAGTGATACCGATCAATCGGAAGTGACGATCGAATTGAAAGAAGCGCACGCCGCCCAAGCGCTCTCCGTCGACGGAGACGCTCGTCACATGCATGAGGCTGTCCGCTCCCACTCTTGTCCAGGGCTGCTGGAGTTTGACCGCCGCAGCGGGAGGCTTTTTCTCGATGCGCGTGGTTCGAATCTCTTCGGACTTGCTCGCGGCTAACGGGATGACGGTGGAGCTGAAGAGTAAGAGCACGAGAGAAACTCCTGCGGCAAAGATGATGAAGGGGGCGGTGATCCAGGGTAAGCTGATGCCGCAACTGCGCATCGCCGTAATTTCGTGGCCGCGGGAGAGCAATCCAAACGTGAGGAGGGTGGCCATCAGAATGGCCAGCGGCGCAATTTGGAAGGAAATTGCGGGAGCCTTGAGCAGAAAATAGGTCAGGACGTCGAGCCAGTTGGCATCGTAACGCAAGAACCGGCGGACCTTTTCGAAGAAGTCAATGACGAGATAGATGGTCATCAACCCGCTGAAGCACATCGTGAAGATTTTACCGTATTCGCGCAGGAGATAACGAAAGAGAATAGGCATGGGGTTATTGGCGACTCATAATGTAAAACCACACGATCGTAGTGAGCGCGAACA
>JBDSKU010000136.1:0-5867 GCA_039916745.1 Nitrospiraceae bacterium | reverse complement strand
GTTCGGCGTCGGATCGGACCACACGAAGACCACGCCCCCCTCCGCCGGCACTGGCTTTAATGATGACGGGATAACCAGTGGCTTTCGCAAACGACAGGGCTTCGTTGACGTCGGTGACGCCGCCTTCGGTGCCAGGGACGATTGGAACGCCAACTCGCTTGGCGAGGTCGCGGGCGTTGACCTTACTGCCCATTAAGTCGATGGCATGTGGCGATGGGCCGATGAAGGTAATGCCTGAGGTTTGGCACAGCTGCGCAAATTGCGAGTTTTCCGAGAGAAAGCCGTAGCCTGGATGGATGGCATCGGCGCCGATCCGTTGGGCCAGGCTGACGATCTGTTGGCTATCCAGGAAGCCTTTAACCGGTCCCGGGCCCACCATGTAGGCCTCGTCCGCCTTTTTGACGTAGATCCCGGTCGAATCGGCTTCGGAGTAGATGGCGGCGGTGGCGATGTTCAATTCGCGGCAGGCGCGGATAATCCGCATGGCGATTTCGCCGCGATTGGCCACCAAAATCTTCTTGAACATACCCGTCCTCGTCTCCCCAGATCGCGCGCGAATCGCGAGGGTTCTCAGGCGAAAATGAGAGCGTAAGCTAGCATAAGATCAAGAGTCTTGTCGAGGGAACGAAGGCTGGAAATGGGTTCGATTGAGGGACCCGAGGGGCGGCACAGTGCCGCTCCTCGGGTGGAGATCGTCGGCTTCCGGTTACTTGGCCTGGACTAAGAAACCCTTTGACCTGGCGTTGCCGCCGCCGGCGACCACATCGATGAACGACATGCCGGCTCGGACGTCAGGAACTATGGTTTCGATGGTCGTGTCATTGACGAAGGTGTAGTCAATTTTGGCTGGCCCCGCTGCGCTGAAGGCCACTCCGTGGAAACATTCTTTGGCCCCAAAATTCTCGCCTTTGATCGTGACTTTCTGGCCAGGTTTGGCTTCATCCGGTTCGACCTTGAAGATCTTTGGCCGCTTGCTCCGATCGCATACGGGGTCGAGTTCGACCTTCGCGGCATCAAACCCCTTGATCGATTCGGTGCCATAGAGGGTGAAGCCCGCTCCGTCCACCATGGCCCCTGGCTCTTCCGCATAGGAGAGAGGAAGCGGTGATGCCATACTTCCGATGAGCCCCAGTACCATGAAGACCGATGATCGCCACATGTGCATAGGTACCTCCTTCAATGAACGACGGTTCAGGATTATTTCTCTTTGATCGGAATGTATGTTTCGGTAATGAGTTCTTGCCCGGCTTGGGACAGCACGAACTGTATGAAGGTCTCAGCCAGAGGATTCGGCTCCTTCTTGGACAGAAGGAGGATCGGGCGTCGGAAGGGATAGCGGCCGTCTTTCACAGTGGGGACTTCCGGCTCGATCTTGTCGATGGGCAAGAGCTTGACGGCGACGCCGCTTGAGACGACAGACAGGGCCTGATTCAGCGAGAGATAGGTGATGGCAGACAGCGGGGGTAATGTTCCCACGACGGTTTTGATCGCCTGTTCATCGGAGCCGATGACTTTGGCGCTACCAGTGATCTTTCCGGCCACGCCAAGCTGAGACTCAAACGCATCGCGGATGTTTTGATTGCGAGGCCGGTCGATGACCAATATTTTCGTGTCGAGACCGCCTAACTCCGACCACATCGTGATCTTGCCGGAGAAGATGTCGGCGATGTGCTGCTTCGTCACATCTTTGGTCATATTGGAGAGGTGCACGAGGATGCCGATTCCATCCCAGGCGATGAGCGTCGCCGAGAGGTCTGGCGTTTCAGTTCCGGTCACGGCGATGTGAGCCTGGCCTGATTTGACCATCTCAACCGGCTTCGAATTGCCGTCCCAGACGATATCGAGATAGGCGCGTGGGTTGGCTTTTTCAAATGCGTGGGCGAGGGACTCCAGCATCGTTATCTCAGGTCCGTTGCCGGCGATGAGCAGATTCCCGGTGACCTCTGCAAGGGCAACGTGAGCCATCCCCCAGCTGAATAGCAGGCCGAGGCCTAGCGAGAGTACCTGTCTCGCAATCATGGGATCTCCATAGGGTTGGGGTGGATATTGGGACGAGAATGCTGTGCGTTCACATGCCAGCCCACGGTCTGGTTCAGCTCTCCGTGATGCCGCCGGGAGCAGCATTGGAAGGGGGGGGCTCTTCGGGGGCGGCGCGCCTCCCCATCAGCGGTGGAAGCTTGACGAACTTGTCCATCCGCTCGTCCAGCATGTTATAGGCTTTTTGTTCAGCAAAGCCGGTTTTGTGGGTCCCTTTGATCACTGCCGTGCTGGCGGACATCAATCGTGTCGCATCCTGGGTCTGACAGTGCGGGCACACCGTGTCTTCCGGTCTGACATGGACGGATTGGGTCGCGTCAAACTGCTTTTCACATTTTCCACAACGATATTCGTAGATCGGCATCGTGTGCATCCTTCATGCTGGATTTTCTCGGGACAGAGCGCGAATCCGCTCTTGACCGGCCCGTGAACTTTACCTTATTGTACACACCTTGCTGAGGCGACTTCTAGTGGCTTACGAGGAGGATTTCGATGCCCCTGTTGATTCGGAAATATAAGAGTGCCGGTGGAATGATGCAAGAAGAGCGGATCGATGACGAGGACCGGATCGAGCGCTACATGAGGCTTTTCGATAAAGACGACATCAAGAAGCTCGAGACCGGCGTCAAGGTCTTCATTGAGAAAGATGAATGGCAGCTCCTGCCGTAAGTTGTCTCAATCGTCGGCGAGACGTGCTCGTCGATCGAAGTGGAATCTGATCGCAGGTCGTGAGCGCGGACGAGCCCTGAGCCGTAAACAAGGGCCGTGTCTCGGTCTGTCTGTGAAGGGCTGTTCCTATGATCTATTGGATTCACATCGCCCGCTCAATCGATCGGGTTACGCTCCACAAGGATCGTTGTGCCGAAGTGCCCTCATCGACGATCGGCTCCTCCAGCGATTTTTGGGAAGGCGGCTGGTTCGACTATCCTGACAAGGAGCGCGCGCTCGCGGCGATGGAGCAGGCTGGGACGAGTGATCAGCGGCGCTGCGCCCTGTGCAAAGCGTAGCGGGATGCTGAACAAGTCCGCCAGCGGCGTTCTCGCCTCGTTCAGACCCTCACCGTACCCCTGAGGGTACGCCTCGGCCCTTCACTCGCTGCGGCCTTGCTGGCTGCCTTTTGAGCATCCCGCAAAACAGCGACAATGGGCGAGGAGGGATTGGCTCAGCGGACCAAATCCGAAAAACTCATCACTGTTCACCCATCACACGATCTGATGCCACGATTCGCACTCCTTCTGACAACGTTCATTTGGGGCGCGACGTTTCCCGCGACCAAGGCGGTGTTAGAACAGATTCCACCGTTGTCGTTTCTGTTTCTGCGATTCCTTCTTGGGGCGTTACTGGTCGGGGTCGGGTTTCTGCTGTGGAGACTTCGCCTGCACCGTGATCCGGCGGTGTTGCGGGCCGGTGCGATCGCCACCGGCTGGCTCTTTCTCGGCTATGTCCTCCAAACGGTCGGGATCCACTACACCACTTCATCGAACTCTGCCTTCATTACGGCGCTGTATGTCGTGATTGTTCCCTTGATTCTTCGCCGATTCGACTGGCGCGTATTATTGGCCACCGGGGTTGCGACGGTGGGGCTCTGGCTGTTGGTGAAGCCCAGCGCATCAGGAAATCTTGGCGACCTCATGACGCTTGGCTGTGCCTTTGCTTTTGCTGCGCATATTGCCTGTCTCGAACGGTTTACCCGTGAAGTCGATGCGCCGTCCCTGTTTGCCTGGCAGATGATGGCTATGGTGGTCCTGCTGCTTCCCTCTATGCTGATTGAGCAGGCGCCGGCTCAGGCCTTTGCGCCGACCGCATTGTTGTTGCTCGGGCTTGGGGTGACCGGAGGTCTTGCGACCGGGGCTTTTGCCGTTCAGATGTGGGTGCAGCGGATTGTGCCGGCACAACAGGTGGCGTTGATCTTTGCATCGGAGCCGGCCTATGCGGCCTGGCTCTCCTGGTATTTTCTCGGGGAAACGTTGGATCTTCAAGGCTGGATCGGCAGCGGCCTTATTTTGGTCGCGGTGGTGGTGGGCTCGCTTAGCAGCGGTCCGCGAGCGCCATTGCCCCTCGCCGCCTCAGTCCAGCCGGTCTAGTACATCGGAGGAGTCAGATGGCACAAAAGTTCGGCAATGGGCGCTGGGTTCAAGAAGGGTTTCTGGATAATCGTGTCGAGGGCACGATCGTGGGGCGGATCGTGTTTGCGGTGATCGGTCCTGTCGATGTGTATTTACGGGGAAATTTCAAGCCCGATATCATGGGGCAGGTCATTCAGTTTCGGAATCGCCGGTTCGAAGACGAGGATCTGGCCGGGCAAATCATTGGCGATATGGAAAATCCACAAATCGGGACAGTGAATCTGATCTCGTTCGATCCCCACCCGAACCTCGTGCCGCATCCCTACATCGAATGGTTTTCGGCGAGAAAGAACCATTACCGGATTGAACTTGAACCGGCAGAGGCCTGGGTCGTTGCTGGATCGGACCTTGGGGAGATCGATCAGGTGAGTCGAACGATTCGCAAGACGCTTGCCGGGCTGGTGATAGAAGGGCCGGCGCGAGAGTCGACGGAGTGGGTTTGACTGGATCGCGAGAGCGTCACGCGCGAGAGATGCGCGAAAGGCGCGACGAGGGCGGATCAGTTTGTTGCTTTTCCCGACCTGTCCCGCTCGTCCCGCCAGTCTCGCACCGCTAGCCGAGGTTCCTATACCGCGATGGCGTCCTGCTTGCTCTTTCCTTCACGTACGTAGATCGGCACATCCTTGATGTCCCACACCAGCCCGAGCCCTTCCATCAGCTTGAGGCAGTAGTAGGTCATATCGACTTCCCACCAATAGAAACCTTGGCGGGTGGATGCGGGATAGTAGTGGTGGTTGTTGTGCCAGCCTTCTCCCATGGTAATTAGCGCAAGAAAGAAATTGTTGCGGCTGGTGTCGCCGGTTTCGTACCGCTGAGAGCCGTAGACGTGAGAAAGGGAGTTGATGGTGCACGTGCCATGGATGAGCACAACCGTCGAAACGAAGAAGCCCCAGATCAACATCTGCGGACCATTCGTGCCGAGGCCTGGCGCATAGGCTTCGAGCAACATTCCCAGTCCGAACATCCCGAATCCGGCGAGGGTGGGGACGAGGATATCGAATCGATCCAGAAAGCGGAGTTCGGGGAATTTCGCAAAATCCGCAATGTTCTTCAAGCGAGGTGCAAAGTGCGTCTGTGATGTGAACCAGCCCATATGTGACCAGAGAAATCCTCCGTGAAGAGGAGAATGCACGTCATCCGGTGTGTCCGATGCGATATGGTGATGGCGATGGTGCCCGGCCCACCAGAGCGGACCGCGCTGGGCGCAGGAGCCTCCCAGGACCGCAAAGGCAAATTGGCATGCGCGGGATGTCTTGAAAGTGCGATGCGAAAAGTAACGGTGGTACCAGCCGGTGATGGCGAACATTCGCACGAAATAAAAGACTGTTGCGACGGCGACAGCGGTCCAGCTCCATCCCACCCAGATGATTCCGAGACACATGACATGGACGGCGATGAGCGGAATGCAACGAATCCAGTCCATCTTTGGCGGTCCTTCGACCTTCATATCTTCAATTCCGGCCCAGGAGTCGAACCAACGGAGTACGGTGAGTTTGAGGTTCTGGGCTTTGCGGGTCTGTAGGGCTGTTACGTCGGACATTCGCTTACCTCCAAGTCAGGGGACGACGCTTTACTGGGACGTGGTGCGTGGGACAGGTTTCCCGGTAAGGCTGTGTGAGATCGCGGCGCGTTGAAAAATTACTCGTCAGGCAGGCCGCAGATACTGGAGTGCAACGACTACTACTTTGGTGCTCCAGCGGTGCA
>JBDSKU010000135.1:0-3215 GCA_039916745.1 Nitrospiraceae bacterium | reverse complement strand
TCGGGATGGCTGAACTGTTGCTGAATACCCCCTTGACCGACAAACAACGGCACCTGGCCGAGAACGTCCACCGGTCCGGCACCGCCCTGCTGGGAGTCATCAACGAGATTTTGGATTTCTCGAAGATCGAGGCTGGCAAGCTGGAGCTGGAGCGACTGGAGTTCGGGCTCCGAGAGACGGTAGAAGAAGCCGTCGATCTCTTTGCTGAATCGGCCGGACGGAAAGGGTTGAACTTGACCTGTTTTCTCCCGGAAGAGATCCCTGCCCATGCCATCGGCGATCCTGGACGCCTCCGCCAGGTGCTCCTGAACCTGGTGGGCAACGCCGTGAAGTTCACACAACGCGGCAACGTGACGGTGTGGTTCCACCTCCTGGCGCAAGATGCCCAGACGCTGACACTGAAATGCGCCGTCACCGACACCGGCATCGGCATCCCCCCCTCGGCACAGGCTGGTCTCTTCACCGCATTTTCCCAAGCCGACGGATCCACCACCAGACAGTTCGGCGGCACGGGACTCGGGTTGGCCATCGTGAAACAACTCGTGCAGCTCATGGGGGGCGAGGTGGGCCTCGCCAGTGCGCCTGGCCAGGGCTCGACGTTTTGGTTCACGGTGCGTCTGAGCTGTGCCGCACCACGGGACAGCGCCCAGTTGGAGAATACTCAGTT
The DNA here is from genome assembly GCA_039916745.1 of Nitrospiraceae bacterium. Lineage (GTDB taxonomy): Bacteria > Nitrospirota > Nitrospiria > Nitrospirales > Nitrospiraceae > Palsa-1315. The sequence goes on along the minus strand of JBDSKU010000135.1, from coordinate 2,548 downwards.
CCTGACCGGCCTCCGGGTGCTCATCGTGGATGCCGATCCGACGAATCTCTTTGTGCTGAACGCACCGCTCACCGCCTGGGGGGCCGAGGTGGTCAGTGCCGACAGTGGCGCTGCCGCCTTGGAACTCTTGAGTCGGTACGCGAACAACCGGACGCCGTTTGACCTGGCCCTGCTCGACATCTGCATGCCCGGCATGGACGGCCTCATGCTCGCCCGCGCGATCAAGACTGATCCAGCGCTCCGCACCGTCGGCCTCCTGGCCCTCAACTCTGGAGAGAACCAGGCGCCCGGCTGGCAGACTGAGCCACTGGGCTTCATCGCATGGCTGCAGAAACCGGTGCGCCAATCAACGTTGCGGGATTGCTTGCGCCGACATCTCCAGGGAGCAACCGCAGCCCTTTCCACGGTCGTGGCAACAGCCCTCACACCACGGGAAACCAGCCGCCACATACTCCTGGTCGAAGACAATCCCGTCAACCGCGAGGTCGCGACCGGGATGCTGGAACTGCTCGGCTACCGGGTCGACAGCGCAGAGGACGGGCGCCAGGCCCTCGAACGCTCCGAGACCGCCTCCTTACGACCTCATCCTCATGGACTGCCAGATGCCCGTCATGGATGGCTTCACGGCCACAGCCGGCATTCGTGAGCGAGAACGGCAGACGCCATGGAACGAGACCGGGAGCAATGCCTGGCCGCCGGCATGGACGACTATCTCAGTAAACCCTTCACTCAACATCAACTGAAGGACCTCTTGGATCGGTGGATCAGCCAGACCAGCAGGTCGTCGCCACCAAGAGCGCAAGTCGTGGCTCCGACCACGGCCTCGCCCAATCCTTCGGCGCCGGTCGTTCAGCCTGAACAGGTCGAGTCCGCAGGCCTGGTCGATTGCTCAGCCTGGAAACCCATCCGCATGCTGAAACGACCGGGTCATCCCGACCCCCTCGTAAAGTTGCTGGCCACCTACGTGGAAGACTCCCGGACACTCGTCGAGCAATTGCGCCAGGCCATCGCATCCAAGGACTCGGCCATGCTCCATGCCCTGGCACACCGCCTCAAATCCAGCAGCGCCACTCTCGGCGCCTTGACCATGGCAACACATTGCAAAGAGCTCGAGGCCTTGGGCCGCGAGCGCCGAATCGAAGAGGCCCCGGCCCACTTTCGTGAATTGGAACAGAACTTCACCGCCGTCTGCTCCATCTTTCAAGCTGCCATCAACAAGGAAACGTCCCATGAACGTTGATCCACAACAAGTCCCCCTCGCCTTGGTGGTGGATGACGATGCGGTGATGCGTATGCTTGCCCGCGCCGCGCTGGAAGGCTCTGGATGGCGCGTCGAAGAAGCGGAGAATGGACGAGAAGCGCTGGAAGCCTTTCAGCGGCTCCATCCCAAGGTCGTACTGCTCGATGTCATGATGCCGGAAATGGACGGGTTTATGACCTGTGCGGCGCTCCGAAAGCTTCCAGGAGGAAAGCACGTGCCCGTGCTCATCATGACCGGTCTGGACGACTATCACTCTATCACGCAGGCCTACGATGCCGGTGCGACCGACTTCTTGACCAAGCCGTTAAATGGGCTGTTGCTCACGCACCGCGTCCGATACATCGTGCGATCGAGCCTGGTCCTGCAAGAACTGCGGGCCAGCCAGGCCAGCCTGGCCCAAGCCCGCGATGCGGCTCTCGAAGGGACACGCCTCAAATCGGAGTTCCTTGCCACCATGAGTCACGAAATCCGGACGCCCATGAACGGCGTCCTCGGCATGACCGAATGGTTGTTGGATACAGCACTGACGCCCGAGCAACGTGACTGTGCGAATACTATTCGCACCTCAGGCGAAGCGCTGCTCTCGATCATCAACGACATTCTGGATTTCTCAAAGATGGATTCCTGCAAGCTCCAACTGGAGGAGACAGATTTCGAGGTCAGACAGCTGCTCACCGATGTCCTCGACCCGTTTCAAGAACGTGCGAGCAGCAAGGGACTGACCCTCTGCTCCCTCACCGAGACCAACGTACCGGCATCGCTGCGCGGGGACGCGGCTCGATTACGCCAGATCTTGAGTCATCTCCTGGACAACGCGGTGAAGTTTACGGAGCGAGGGACAATCGCGGTCCATGTGGACATGGAAGAGAAGCCGGCCGGAAACAATCCGATCGGCTTGGATCTCACCCCCTCGTTACCTCAAAGCGTCAGGGTTCGCTTTTCTATCTCCGATACAGGAATCGGCATTGCGTCAGATGCCTGCACCAGGATCTTCCAACCCTTCATGCAGGCCGATGGGACGAACACGAGAACATACGGAGGAACAGGAATGGGGCTGGCCATCTGTCAGCGGCTTGTCGAGCTGATGGGTGGATCTCTCGTCGTGAACAGCGAGCCTGGCCGCGGCAGTGTCTTTCACTTTACCGTTTCCCTAAAACCCACGGCGGCATAGGCAAGAACGCACCCTATTCCCTCGCCTTGTTTTCCCGTGGCATGCAGGGTAGGCTCTGCCCGTCACGGGAACTTTCTATTGATGGCTATATACGCAATCGGCGATATTCAAGGTTG
>JBDSKU010000134.1:0-17465 GCA_039916745.1 Nitrospiraceae bacterium | reverse complement strand
GTGTCGGCCTTGATGGTGGGATTGTCGATCATGATCGGTGTGGCCGTCATGGTGCGCAGTTTTCGCGACACCGTCGAGGTCTGGGTGAACGAGACCGTCATGGCCGATCTCATCGTGGCCCCGCAATCCTGGCCCCATGGGAAGCAGTCGGGCCAGGCGTCACGTGCCCTCCCAGGGTCCTGGCGTGCAACCCTGGCGGCGATTGATGGCATAGCCGCTGTCGATACCTATCGGGATGTGCATGTGGAGGTAGAAGGCCGGCTGGTTTCGTTGGTCTCACGAGATCTTAGGCTCCATGCACAGCGCAGCCGATATCTGATGGTTCGTGGGGAATCAACAGTGGCCTTGCAGCGAGCCGCCGAGACCGGGGGCGTGCTTCTGTCGGAAGTGTTGGCCAATCGATTAGGTCTTCGCGAGGGGAACACGATTTCAGTCACGACACAGGCTGGACCAGTGCATGTGCCCGTCGAGGGCATCTTTTACGATTACGCGACCGATGGCGGGAAGATGGTGATGGATCGAACCTGGTATCAGCGACATTGGCAGGACGACCGGGTGACGGTGTTTCCCATCTACCTGGCAGCCGGGGTCGATGCGGAACAAGTCCGGCAGTCGATTGTGACGCAGGTTGCCGGACTGGATGGCGTGACGGCTCCACCGCTGGTGATCCGAAACCACGAGTTGAGGCAGGAGATTCTCGATATCTTCGACCGCACCTTCGTGCTGACCTATGTCCTCGAAGCCATTGCTGTGTTGGTGGCAGTGTTGGGCATCATCAATACCTTGGTGACGGCGGTGTTGGAGCGGCGTCGTGAATTTGCCACGCTACGGGCGATCGGTGCCAGCCCCAGGCAGGTGGAGCAATTGGTCTTATGGGAAGCGGTCTATCTTGGATTGATCGGGGCGGCGCTGGGTGTCGGTGGAGGACTGCTGCTCGCGCTGCTGCTCATCCACGTGATCAATAAGCAATCCTTTGGCTGGACGATTCAGATGACGATCCCTGGCGGACTGATTCTGCAAGCAGTCGCCCTCGCACTGACATCGGCCTTAGTGGCCGGCTACTGGCCTGCTCGTTGGGCGGCGAGGCAGCCTCTCGTGGACGGACTGCGCGAGGAATAGGGAGAAGTTAGAGCGTGAACTAGTTACCGACCGGCTGCTGGTGGTCTACTTCGATCTTGAAGCCCAAGTCTTCGATCATGCCCCAGACTTCTGGGGCCGGAGAGCCTGGTGTCGTGAGATAGTTGTTTACGAAGATGGAGTCGGCTGGGTAGAGGGCCAAGGGCTGGAGGCTGCGGAGGTTATGTTCGCGGCCGCCTGCCACGCGGAGTTCGGTTCGTGGGTGCAGGAACCGGAAGAGGCAGAGCACTTTTAAGCAGCGTTGAGGGGTCAGGTTGTCACAGTTCTCCAGCGGTGTGCCTGTCGCCGGATGGAGCGTGTTGAGCGGAATCGAGTCCGGCTTCACGTCGATCAAGGCCATTGCCAGGTCGATGAGATCTTCATCCTTCTCGCCCATTCCGACGATACCGCCTGAACAGATTTCCAGTCCTGCTGCCCGTGCGTTCTGGATGGTGTTGAGCCGGTCTTGGAACGTGTGCGTGGTGCAGATGGACGCGTGAAAGGCTTCGCCCGTATTCAAATTGTGGTTCACTCGATCGACGCCTGCCGCCTTCAGCCGCTTGGCCTGTGGTTCGCTCATAAGGCCGAGTGAACAGCAAATTTGAATGGGAATCTCCTGCTTGATCGCGCGGACGGCTCCTGCGATTTCGTCGATCTCCCGATCCAACGGACTCCGACCGCTGATGACGATGCAGTAGCGCTGAGCTTTTGAGGCTGCAGCCTGCCTGGCACCGTCGATCATCTGCTTCTGGGGTAAGAGGTTGTAGCGCTCGATCGGAGCTGTGGAGATCGCAGATTGAGAGCAGTAGTGACAGTCTTCCATGCAGGCCCCGCTCTTGGCGTTCTGCAACATCTGGAGGCGAACGGTCTTGCCGAAATAGCGGGATCGGACGGTAAAGGCGGCTTGGAGGAGCTCCAGCAATCGCTCATCGGGACTATCGAGCACGGACTGACATTCACCTCTAGTCAGCGTCTCGTCGCGCAAAGCTTTAGCTGCGAAATCCTGATAGTCGACCATGGGACACTCCATACATCTGATGAGGTTGAATTGATCGCGATGCGGATGGTCTGTGCCTGCATGAGGCAGCCAGACAGGCCGAAAACCTACACGGTTTCGAAGGGAGAAGCAATGCCTTGGTAGGGAACGAGGGAGGCTGGAGAGGGGCTGTTGTCTTGGCCTTGGACAGTTTGGCCGGCATTCGGCCAAGGCAGTGCAACGAACGTATTCCATGTCCCGCAGCGGTGGCAGCGTCCAGACCATTCGGTCGATTCTTGTTGGCAGGCGGTGCAGACGTAGGGCACGACCACACGCTTCTTGAAATGCAGCGCTTTTTTGAGCTCGACGACGGCCTGTTCCATATGTTGCTTGCGCAGATAGAGGTTGGCCATGATCTTATGGTAATCGACCAGCTGGTCTTGTATCCCTTCGACGGTTGAGAGGATATCGAAGGCCTCGTCGGCCATTTCGAGCCGGTAATAGAGCTTGCCCAAATAAAACTGGAGGGCCGCGTTGTTCGGGTCCTGTTGGAGGGCTTCCTGATAGACCCGGATAATTTCGCTGGGTTCGCCTTGTTCGAGAAACAGCTCTTCGAGGCGGTGCAGGATGATGATGTTGCGGGTTCTGGCATAGACCTTCTTGAGAATCTCAACCGCGTCTTTCGTTTTGCCTTCCCGAATCAGGATTTCTCCGATGCCAATGTAGGCGGGCAGGAAGGTCCGGTCTTTCTTGATCGCGCCACGGAAATAGCGCCGTGCCTTATCGGGGTGGCCACGTTCCAGCAGTTGGCGTCCGACTTCGTAGGTGCAGCCAGTGAGGAGGTGGGCTTCGGCTTTGCGTTCAGGCTCAGGCAGGTTGGCTTTCAGCAGGCGATGTTGGATTTCGAGTGCTTCGCTCCATTTTTCAAGCCGAATCAAGAGGTCGCGCTCGCGAATGAGCGCGGTCAGGTTATCCGGTTCGATCCTGAGCATCTTGTGCAGGGCCTGCAAGGCGTCCTCGTAGCGCTTGGCGCCTTCCAAGTCTTTCGCGAGCTCCAGCAGGATTTCAATGTTGCGATCGTCGACGCGATTCGCCCGTTGATGAAGCCGGATGGCTTCTGCGTAATTGCTCTCTGCACGGTAAATGTTGCCCAGCCAGAGCAGCGAATCGACACGATTCGGATCCATAGCCAGTGCTTTTTCAAATAGGCCGATAGCTTCGACGATGCGTTTGGACATGAAGGCATGGGTGCCTTCGCGGTGGAGCGCATCGATCTTTTCCTTGCGGCGCAACAGTCGCGTGCTGCGCCAGTTGCCGATGGCGTGGGCGGTTTGCCGCATGCCGACGGCCAAGGCGACGAGTACGGCGCCGACGGCCATAGAAAAGACGACGAGCGTGACCGGACTCAATTCAAATTGGATGGAGGGGCTGGTGCGGACCGCAACCGTGCCGGGATTCAACTCGCGAAAATAGCTGTAGAGGAAGATTCCGACGCAGATAAGGAAGATAGTGGTGAGCAGTCGGAGCATCGATCTAGGCCTTTTTTTTCGCAGGAGCCTTTTTTGCCGGTGCTTTTTTCGCTGGGAGTTTCTTCGCCGATGCTTTCTTTGTCGATGTTTTTTTCGCCGGTGTTTTTTTCGGCTTCTTCTCAGGCTCTGTGGCGGCCACCGGTTGTACATCCGGTGGTTCGTCCGACACGGGGATGCGTTTTGCGTCGGCCCACAGCCGTTCGAGAGCGTAATGTCCTCGGACGTCCTGCCGGAAGATATGGGCAATGACGTCGCCGTAGTCCATCAGTACCCATTGTGAATTTCTCGCGCCTTCGATGCTGCGTGCTTTGGAGCCGGCGAGAGTGAGGATGCCGTTGATATGGTCGGCGATGGCACTCGCTTGGCGATCCGAGTCTGCAGAGCCGATGACGAGATAGTCGGCAACGGAGGTCAGAGGCGCGACCTGGAGGACGAGGACGTCGGTGGCCTTCTTGTCGAACATGGCCTTGGCAATGGCGAGGGCCGTGGATCTAGCTGTTGGTACGATCGCGGTCCTCTTAGTATAGATGATGGCGGAGTATATAAGATTCTACTGAGGGCGGCAACAGATTTACCACCGGCAGCCCTTGTCGAATTCGTGTGCGAATGTCCGATGCAGAGATCGGGCAGGGGGGTAGTTTAAGGCAGGTTAGGCCGTGCGCCCCTAGGGGTGCCTCGATTCTGGCAATCCGCCCTGCATCCAAGTCCGCTAACGAAGAGATTGGAATCGGCGGAATCAGGCGGACTGTAGATAGTGCCCGAAACGTTAAGCCTGGCCTGGAGAGCACGACGAATTGGCAGAGTTCCAGCAATGTCTGAGGGTCGCGCCAGGTGGGAAAATCCAAAAAGGCATCGAGCCCGATCAAGAAAAAGAGCTGAGTCTGTACGCCATATTCTTGTTGCAGCAGGCGAACCGTATCGATGGAGTAGGACTTGCCGGGTCGACGGATTTCAATATCCGAGATGGCAAGAGTGGGGTCAGAAGCAATCGCCAGGCGGACCATTTCATAACGGTCTTGGGCCAAGGCCAGACTTCCGCTCGGCTTATGGGGCGGCTGACTCGTGGGAATGAAGAGTACTTGGTCGAGCCCGAGGGCTTCGCGCGTTTGGCGCGCAATGGCCAAGTGACCGTTATGCACGGGGTTGAAACTGCCGCCTAGGAGACCGAGACGAAGGATGCCGGAGTGCTGAGTGCTGGGTGCTGAGGACTGAGATTCAGAATCTGAGGACATCATAGTTCAGCACTCAAGAAATAACCTCCCGGAGGATGCTCAAAATGGCAATCAGCAAGGCCGTAGCGAGTGAACCTCTAGCTCGGAACGATGAGCGCGGAATGCTGAAGTGGAAATTTTTTCTCATAGTTCATCGCTCACCGTTCAGCGTTTCCCAGCTGGCGGACTTTTTCAGCATCCTGCTAGAGAATCACCAAGTTATCCCGGTGGATGACTTCTTCGTATTCTTGAGGCCCGAGTTGTTGCTGGATCTCGGTGGTTTTGAGCCCTTTGATCTTGATGATCATATCGGACGAGAAGTTCACCAACCCCTTTGCGAATTCTTTGCTGTCCTGATCGAGACAGCTGACGGCATCGCCCGCTTCGAATGGACCGCTGGCATTGACGATACCGGAAGCCAGGAGGCTCTTGCCTCGCCGGGCTAGCGCCTCAACGGCTCCTGGGTCGACCGTCAAGGTCCCTCGCGGTCTGAGCGTAAAGGCGATCCAATGTTTGCGGCTGGTGAAGCGACGCTCTTTTGCAAGGAAGAGGCTGCCGCCAGGGCCGCCGGCTAATACGTGATGGAGGAGGCCGGCCTCTTGCCCATTCAAGATTAACGTGGCCACGCCATACTCACTGACTTTCTTGGCAGCCCGGACCTTCGTCGCCATGCCCCCGGTCCCCTCGAATGAGCTGGAGGCCCCGGCCCGCTGTTCAATGTCTTCGGTAATGTCCTGAATCAATGGAATCAGCGTGGCTGACGGGTTTTTGCGTGGGTCCTCGGTAAACAGGCCGGCGATATCGGACAGGATGATCAGCAGTTCCGCATCGACCAGATGGGCGACCTCGGCGGCCAGGGTATCGTTGTCTCCCACGCGGATTTCATCCACGGCGACCGTATCGTTTTCGTTGATGATGGGGATGACGCCGAACCCGATCAGGGCATTGAGCGTATGGCGGGCGTTGAGAAAACGACGCCGATCGGCAAGGTCGTGGTGCGTCAGAAGAATCTGCGCGACCTTGATGTCGAGCCGCTCAAACGATTTTTCATAGGCCCACATGAGACGGCTCTGGCCGACCGCCGCGGCTGCCTGTTTCACGGGGAGACTTTTGGGGTATTCCGTCAGACCTAACTTCTTGATGCCGGAGACAATCGCGCCGGAGGAGACAATCAGGACTTCACGGCCGCTTGATCGGAGTATCGCAATTTCATCCGCGAGCCGATCGATCTGTTCCGGGCGCAGCCCAGTCTCTCGGGACGCGATGAGACTGCTCCCGATTTTAATAACGATGCGGGTGGCCTGCTTTAGGAGCTGATCTCGCATGGCGTGGCTCGAAGCTGCGTAACCTGTTGCCCCACGTAGTTGACGAGTTCCGTGAGCCCTTCTCTCGTGGCGGCAGAGATCGGAAGGCACGGATAGCGATGGCGCTTACAATACTTCTGTAACTCGCGCAGGCCTGTGCCGGCTCCAAGCACATCGATTTTCGTGGCGACGACTGCGAAGGGGCGTGCGGCGATCGGCTCGTCGTAGGCGGCCAATTCTTGACGCATGATGTCGAAGCTCTTGACCGGTGCCTCGGGAGCCCATTCCGACACATCGACCAGATAGAGCAAGAACGACGTGCGTTCGATATGCCGGAGAAATCGGAGTCCCAGGCCTTTGCCCTCGTGGGCGCCTTCAATGATTCCGGGAATGTCTGCGACGGCGAAGCTGCCCTTTTCTCCCCAGCGCACGATTCCCAAATTCGGCACCAACGTGGTGAAGGGATAGTCGGCAATTTTTGGTCGTGCTGCCGAGATGACGGAGATAAGCGTCGATTTCCCGGCATTGGGAAAACCGACAAGTCCGACGTCGGCCAACAGTTTGAGCTCAAGTCTGAGGGACCGTACTTCGCCTTCAGTGCCGGTTTCAAACTCTGTGGGCGTGCGGTTCGTCGGGGTCGCGAAATGGTTGTTGCCTCGTCCGCCATGGCCCCCATGTGCTGCCACAAACCGCTGTGCTGGGGCGACCAGATCGGCCATGACCTCGTTGGTTTCATCGTTGAAGATCACGGTGCCGACGGGAAGGCTTACGACCACGTCTTCGCCGCATCTCCCGGAGCAATTGGCGGCGCCCCCCTGGCGACCGACTTCCGCTTCGTAGTGTTTTTGGTACCGGAGGTCGAGGAGCGTGGTCATGCGGGGCGATGCTTCAAACACAACGTTGCCGCCATTGCCGCCGTCGCCGCCGTCAGGTCCGCCACGCGGCACAAACTTTTCGCGCCGAAAACTGCATGAGCCGTCGCCGCCTCGGCCGGCTGTGATACGAATACGGACTTCATCGACAAACATCGGCGCACCGTTTCTTCAGTGTGAGACCTGTGAGACTATTGCCTGCGAGGAGCATCCCGTTGCACGTACAGTCATGCCGGGAGTCCTCGCGGGTAACGAAGTTGTGACGAGAGAAGAGAGAAAGATGCGCTAGGAAATCACAGGTATGGAGTCGGAGTAGACACTGATCTTCTTCCGTCCACGGCCACGTTCGAACTTTACAATCCCCGTGATGAGGGCGAAGAGGGTATGGTCTTTACCGAGGCCCACGTTGAAGCCGGGGAAGAACTTCGTTCCTCGCTGACGGATCAGGATAGATCCGGCTTTCACGGTCTCTCCGCCGTAGGCTTTGACCCCGAGATATTGCGGATTGCTATCGCGCCCGTTTCTAGTTGATCCGCCGCCTTTATTTGTTGCCATGACTGATCCTCGTTAGGCTGTTTCGATACCGGTAATGCGCAGCTTGGTGAAGCCCTGGCGATGGCCACGGGTCCGCCGATAGTTCTTGCGCCGTTGTTTCTTGAAAATGGTGATGGAACGCGTGCGATCCTGGGCAATGATTTCGGCTTTGACGGTGGCCCCTTTGACCAGCGGCTGCCCGACTTCCATGCCTTTTTCGCCGTGAACCAGTCGAACCTGGTCGAGGTCGATCGTCCCCCCGATTTCGCCGGGAAGGGATTCCACCTGGACCAACGATCCAGTTTCAACGCGATACTGCTTGCCGCCTGTCTCAATGATTGCGTACATAAACACCTGCCTCCGTTACAGAAGATGATTGTGTAACACAGGGGTCCGAAGGCTGTCAAGGTAAAGGCATGCCTTCCCCTGATATTCCATCCCGACTGGGTCAGTCGGACCCCCTCCTTCGGGCTACCCTATTCGTGGGCTATTCAGCTCAGGCCGCTGGGGGTATGCTGCTATTCTATCGTTGAGTCATTTCACGGATTGGAGACAACATTATGGCCGTTGCCCCGAAGTCCGGTCTTGCCAAACCGAAGAGCACTCGATTTGTGCTTCGACCCTATCGGCGCATCCCAATCTGGCGCGTGCTCTACTATCTCACCGGAGATAGCGTCGGGAAGGGTGTTGTAACCAATCTCTCTCAATCTGGCATGCGCATTCAAGGCGAACATGCGGTGAAGCCGGGTCTTTGCTTGGCGTTACGTCTCTCACTTGCGGAAGATGGCCCGACCATAGAAATTGAACTGGTTACGGTCCGCTGGGTCGATGGATATGATTTCGGCGTGGATTTCATCCATATCAGTCCCGTATCGGCGAGGCACATCGCCGCTTCCCTGAACCAGCAGATTCGTGCTCATCAAATGCCACGCTGAGAGCGTGCGGCATCGTTCATTGTCCTCTCCAGGCCTTGCCTGGCCCGTTTGCTTGACGCTCCTTCCGGCCCGCTGCTATATTCCGTTTTCGACTTACTCTGACTCACCTCTGTATGGTTGCCACTTATGCTTGAGCCTCAAGGAAAAATTTGGATGGACGGGTCGTTCGTCAATTGGGCGGACGCGAATGTCCATGTGATGACCCATTCGCTCCATTATGGACTGGCTGCGTTCGAGGGGATTCGCTGTTACAAGGGGAAGTCCGGTTCCGCGATTTTCCGGTTGCAAGAGCATGTGGATCGGCTGTTCGATTCCGCCCATATCGGCATGATGCAGTTGCCCTTCGACAGGAAGCAGGTCGCAGAGGCCATCGTGGAGACGGTTAGGGTGAATAAGCTGGATGCTTGCTACATCCGTCCGCTCGTCTACATCGGGCATGGCGCGATGGGGGTCTATCCAGGCGACAATCCGATCAAGCTCGCGATCGCAGCGTGGACATGGGGTGCCTATCTCGGCGACGATGCCCTGGCGAATGGGATGCGCGCCCGCGTGTCCTCGTTTACCCGGCATCACGTCAACGTCTCGATGACGAGAGGGAAGATCTCCGGCTACTACGTGAATTCGATTCTCGCGAAGCGAGAAGCCAAAGCCGATGGCTACGATGAAGCCATTCTTCTCGATACCGAGGGGTATGTATCCGAAGGCACGGGGGAGAACATCTTCATCGTGCGGAAAGGGCGGATTAAGACCACGCCACTGACCTCGATTCTTGACGGCATCACCAGAAGTTCCGTCATTGACTTGGCACGCGAGAAGGGGATCCCCGTGGCCGAGGAGCGCTTCACGCGCGATGACATGTATATCGCCGATGAAGTCTTCGTGACCGGGACCGCTGCCGAGCTCACCCCAGTGCGAGAAATCGACAATCGTCGGATTGGGACAGGGAAGCCTGGTCCGATCACGCAAGCTCTGCAGAAGACTTTCTTTTCCATCGTGCGCGGGGAAGACTCCTCCCACGAGGCTTGGCTCACTCGCATCTAGCAAGACGCGAAACGAGTTCTGTCCTCACCATCCGTCTCCACTCGGCACTCTTGATATCCGTGAATCGTGAAGCGTCGTTCGTATCTCGTGAGGGATACAAACGCATAGCTGGAGCAAAGCCATCCCACTTCATTCCTGACTGCACGCTATGAGCGATATGCTCCTTATTTGGCGAGAGACGAACGACGTTTCATGAACGACAAGAATGGACTATTTCAGCGTCTGATTAATGAGCGGGGGCTGCGTCGCCAGGGGCGTGGGTCTCAGTGGCTGGGGCTGCCGGCGTTGTCGCCGGGGTTTCTGGAGCGGTCTGAGAGGCCTCTTTCTTTTTGAGGTCGATCACCGTGGAGGAAAACGTTCGTTCTCTTGCCATGATGGCGAGGCTCAACGAGGTGAGCATGAAGATGGCTGCGACGACGACCGTGAATTTGCTCAAGAAGTTGGCAGGACCACGGCTCCCGAACACGGTCTGACTGGAGCCTCCAAACGACGCGCCGATCTCAGCGCCCTTACCAGACTGTAAGAGGATGGCGCCGATCATAAGAAAGCAGATCATGACGTGAATGACGATAAGGAAAGTATACATGGCACTCCGATCCGTTAGGCCCGCTGTGTCTGAGCAATGCCGACGATTGTAGCAAAGGAGTCGGGGTTGAGACAAGCCCCGCCGACTAATGCTCCGTCGATCGCATCCGAGGCGAGGAGCGACGAAATATTTTGAGGCGTGACGCTTCCACCATACAGGATTCTGATGGTCGATGCCGTGGCTTCTCCCCAGCTGGTCGCCACGAATGTGCGGATCGAGCGGTGCACGGCCACGGCTTGCTCTGTGGTAGCAGCTCGTCCTGTGCCGATGGCCCAGACCGGTTCGTAGGCGATGGTAACGGTTGCAAGATCCTGCGCGGTGAACCCAGCCAGGCTGCCGGTCAGCTGAGTCGTGACGACCGATTCTGTTTGGCCTGCCTCACGTTCAGCCAGCGACTCTCCCACACAGAGGATCGGTGATAGTCCGTGCATGAGCGCCGCTCGGACTTTCTTCTGAATCGTCTCATCTCGTTCGCTGAACAACGCGCGGCGTTCAGAATGGCCCACGATCACATAGCGGCAACCAAGATCGCGCAACATCGGAGCGGAGATTTCTCCTGTAAAGGCTCCGTGCGTCTCCCAATGTACATTTTGTGCGCCGAGGCTGATCCAGGAGGAGGGTCCTAAGGTCTTGCGGGCCGATTCGAGGGATGTGAAGGGTGGCGCAATGACCACGTCCGCATGGGGGGATGCCGCAGGAAGTCGCGGATGGAGGTCGCGAATGAAATCGGCGGTCTCCGAGGCCGTCTTGTTCATCTTCCAGTTGCCGACGATGAGGGGTTTGCGCACTGGTGTCTCGATGTTGGTAAAGGGTGTGAGCGTTACGATGAGCGGTTAGGCGACTCGATCTGGGAGGGCGGTGAGGCCCGGAAGTTGTTTGCCTTCGAGCAATTCCAGCGCGGCGCCGCCGCCGGTCGAGATAAACGACATATTCTCCGATTCGCCGGCTCGATGGACGGCCAGAGCCGTTTCGCCGCCGCCGACGATCGTGAGCGCGTAGGCATTAGCAACCGTGTGAGCCATGGCGAGTGTCCCGCGCGCGTAGGCATCGATTTCAAAGACGCCCATCGGTCCGTTCCACAAAATGGTCTTCGCGTTCTGGACGACTTCGTTGAAGAGTTTGACGGAAGCCGGGCCAATGTCGAGGGCGTACCACCCCTTCGGAATCTCCTGGACCGGAACGATTTTCGACTCCGCTCCAAGCTCGCGGCTGGCCGCGACGACACAATCGACCGGCAGATAGAACTTCACGCCGCGGGAGAGGGCATGTTCTTCGATGCCTTTCGCAAAGTCCAACATGTCGTTTTCGACGAGAGAGTTGCCGATCTCCATTCCTTTTGCTTTGAGGAAGGTGAAGGCCATGCCGCCGCCGATGATGACTTTATCGACGCGTTTGCCTAAATTCTCGATGACGCCGATCTTTCCAGACACTTTCGCCCCGCCGAGAATGGCGACAAAGGGCCGAACGGGGTTTTCGACCGCTCCCTCCAGATATTCGATTTCTTTCTTGAGGAGGAAGCCTGCCGCCGAAGCAGGAATGTATTTGGTGATGCCGACCGTGGAGGCATGGGCCCGGTGCGCGGCCCCGAACGCGTCGTTGATATAGACATCGCCTAAGGATGCCAGCGCTTTCGAAAAGGCATCGTCGTTCTTTTCTTCCCCCTGATGGAATCGGAGGTTCTCAAGGAGCAAGACGTCTCCCGACTTCATCTTGGCTACCAGCGCGTCCACTGCCGGGCCGATGCAGTCCGGTGCAAATAGAATCTCTTTGCCCATGAGCCGTCCCAGGCGTTTGGCGATCGGGGCCAGACTGTATTTGGGGTCGAATTTTCCATTCGGTCGGCCCAGGTGCGAGCAGAGGATTACCTTGGCACCGTCGTCGATGGCGCGATTGATGGTCGGCAGGGTCGAGCGAATGCGGGTGTCGTCGGTGATTTGGTGCGAATCGTCCAGGGGGACATTGAAGTCGGCTCTGATGATGACGCGCTTGTCTCGCAGGACGACGTCGTCGATCGTTTGTTTGCGCAGATTCATAGCGGCTCCGTGAGGTCGGTCCTACCAGCGATACCAGGCAGTGTCATGCAAAATCAGACTAAGGCGGGCAGCCCCAGCCTGAGGCTTAGTGTCCCGTCGTTTTTGCCGCGATGACCTTGATCAGGTCTCGAACCCGGCATGAATAGCCCCACTCGTTGTCGTACCAGGCCGTCACCTTGACTAGCCGCTTGTCGATGACCATCGTGAGGGGGGCATCGAGTGTGGCCGAATGGGGATCGCCCTTCTGGTCGATCGAGACGATGGGGTCTTCAGAATAATGCAGGATATCTTTCATTGGGCCATGTGCCGCTTTCCGGAAGGCAGCATTGACGGACGCGAGGTCGCAGTCTTTTTCGGTTTCGACGGTCAAATCCACCAGCGAGACGTTCGGCGTGGGGACGCGGATTGCGAGGCCGTCGATCTTGCCTTTGAGCTGCGGCAGGACGAGATGCAGCGCCTTCGCCGCACCGGTGCTGGTCGGGATCATCGACATGCCGGCGGCACGCCCGCGCCGCAGGTCTTTGTGGGGCAGGTCGAGCAATTGCTGGTCGTTGGTGTAGGAATGGATCGTGGTCATGACGCCATGCTTGATGCCGAAATTATCCAACAGTACTTTGGCCAAGGGAGCCAGACAGTTGGTCGTGCAGGAGGCGTTGGAGATGATGTGGTGCACCTTCGGATCGTAGGCTTCGTCGTTGACGCCCAGCACGATGGTGACATCCGGGTCCTTCGCCGGCGCGGAAATAATGACGTGCTTGGCTCCGGCAGCGATGTGTTTCCTCGCGCCTTCGCGATCGGTAAAACGACCGGTCGATTCAATGACGATGTCGACTTCCAGATCCTTCCAGGGTAGGTCTTTGGGATCCTTCATCGCCAGCACCTTAATGGACTTGCCGTCGACGAAAATCTGATCGTCTTTGGCCTCGACGCTTCCCTGTAACGTTCCGTGGACCGAGTCGTACTTCAAAAGGTAGGCGAGCGTCTTCGCATCTGTGAGGTCGTTAATTGCGACAATGTGTAGGCTGGGATCACCGAGTGATGCCCGCAGGACGTTCCGTCCGATCCGCCCAAATCCATTGATGCCGATCCGAATAGCCATGACGAGTAGTTCCTCAATAAAAATGGGCCGGTCCCATCACCGGCCACAATGATGGCGATAGTATCGACCACCCTAGGCCTTGTCAAGCCATACCAAGGCGGTAACTCCGCGCAGGATCACAGAAGTTTCGCTGTCAGTTGGGTCGGGTGTCAGCAGAGTGACGACGAGGTTCGCGGACTGCTGCCTTGCGTCTCTGTCGCTGGGTTGGTTAGAGTTCGTCGATCCCAGCCTGAAACGTGCTCTCAGAGGTACCGGTGAATCTCTTCGAACAAACCACGAAGGTATTAGAGTGGCCGAGACTGCTCGAGGCCCTTGCCGGTCACGCCCGCTCGACGATGGGGGCGGCGCGTTGTCGTGTGCTCGAATTGGCCACCGATCTAGAGGATGCCATCCGGCGCCAACAGGAAACGACGGAGATGGGGCGGCTGCAGGATGCGGGCGATGGTCTGCCGCCCTTAGTATTTCCGGATATTCGGGATCCACTTGCCCGGGCTCAGAAAGGGGCGGCGCTGGAGATCCTCGAACTCCGGGACTGCGCGGTTGTGCTGGAGCTGTTGGAGGAGAGCGGCCGGTTTGTCGTGCGGCACCAGCACGATGCTCCTGCGTTGGGCTTTGTCGGGCAATCCCTGCAGTCGGCCGGGGAGCTGCGCCCTGTGAAAAACGCGCTGGATACGGCAATTCACCAGGACGGCTCGATCAAAGAGTCGGCGACGCCGGAGTTGCGGCGCTTGACGCATCAGGCGCATGCGCTCAAACAGCAGATACGCGATCAAGTAAATCAGATGCTCCACTCGCGCCGCTATGAAGAAATTTTGCAAGAACAGTATGTTGCCCAGCGTGAAGGCCGCTATGTCATCCCTGTGAAAACAGATATGCGGGGGCGGGTGCCGGGGATCGTGCATGACGTCTCGGCCAGCGGGGCGACAGTGTTTATCGAGCCGCGTGAGCTGGTTGAGCTAAACAATTCGATCAAAGTGGCGGATCTTGAGATCGAACGGGAGGTGCGGCGTATCCTCAGAGAGTTGTCCGCCCTCGTCGCCGCACAAGCCGAGCTCGTGCTGGCAGGGCTTGAGGCGCTGGCCGAGCTGGACGGGATTGCGGCGCGGGCCTCGTTTGGCCGCCAACTGAAGGCGCAGCCTGTCGGGCTCAACGACGAAGGGCGCGTGACGCTGCTGCAGGCCAGGCATCCCCTGCTGGTGTTGTCGAAAGGGGAGGTCGTCGCCAACGATATTCTCTTGGATGAATCGATCCAGGTGCTCGTCATCTCCGGTCCCAATACGGGCGGAAAGACTGTGACGCTCAAGATCGTCGGGCTCTTTGCCTTAATGGTCCGTGCTGGATTGCACCTGCCCTGTGACGCGGAATCCGAGATGGCGTTTTTTTCCGATGTCTATGCCGATATCGGCGACGCCCAAGATCTGGCACGCGACCTATCCAGCTTTTCGGCGCACATGACCCAAATGATTCAGCTGCTCGATAAAGGGGACCGTCAGCGCAGCGGCGACGGAGAGTCCGAACCTCGGCAATGGCTGGTTCTCCTCGATGAACCTGTCACCTCGACCGATCCGACAGAAGGCGCGGCCCTGGCCGAAGCCTTGCTCTGCCGGCTGGCCACGTTGGGCATGAAAGTCGTCGCGACCACCCACTACGGATCGTTGAAGACCCTAGCTCACATAGTGCCGGGCTTTGCGAACGCCAGCGTCGAGTTTGACGTCGCCACGCTCTCACCCACCTATCGGCTCTTTATGGGGGTGCCGGGAGGATCGTCTGCGCTAGAGATTGCCGGCCGGTTGGGGATGGACCGGGCCTTGCTGGATGAGGCGCGGCTGAAGCTCCATAAAGATGAGCGGGTCATGGAAACGATGCTGCACGATCTGCAAGCGACGCAGCGGCAGTTGTCCGACGATCTGGCCCGCGCGGTCGAGGCCAGACGGGAAGCGGAGCAGGCGGAACAACGAGCGAAGGCGCAGTTGGCTCACCTGGAAGAGACCGAACGGGAAGCACAGAAGGGGCTGAAGCGAAAGCTGAGCGAGCAGTTCAGCCGCGCGCGGGCGGAAGTACAAGCCGCGGTCGATACCGTCAAGGGCGAGCAGAAGCTGATCAAAGCGAAAGCCGCGAAGCAACGATTGTTCGAGCTCGAGGCGCAGACAAGAGCCGAATTGGCTCCGGCCGGGACGCCGATTCCGCTTGAGCAATTGGGGGTGGGAGATCAGGTCGAGATCAGCGGGCTCGGTATGACCGGCACGCTCCTCGAAACAACTCAGGGAAAGAAACGCGTAAGAGTGAAGGTGGGGGCAGGGGAGCTGCTCGCCACTGTGGCGAATCTCGTGGGACTCGCACGAGGGCAGGCCGCACCGTCGAAGCCAGCTGCCGCATCCGTTCCCCGACGATTCCAGTCAAGCGCCGGGCTCGGCCTTGATGAACAGACGATTGTGGATGTGCGAGGCAAGGCGGCGGACGAAGCGTTGGATGACGTGGTCGCGGCGCTGGATCGCGCGACGATGGCTGCCGTGCCGTTTCTCCGCATTATTCATGGCCATGGCACGGGGAAACTCAAAGCCACATTGCGAGAGTATTTTAAAGACTCTCCCTATGTTGCAGGCACTCGCCCCGGTGATCGTGCAGAAGGTGGGGATGGCGTGACGATCGTGACTGTGCGCTAACGCCAGCAGGATGCTGAAAAAGGCCGCCAGCTTCGTTCTCGGCTCATCGAAATCCTCAACGGGGACCCGGCCGCCTCACCACTCGGCGGCGCGCACAAACGTGGTGCTCCTTATTCGTCACACCGTGCGCCCCTGAGGGTACGCCTTCGGTTTTGACTCGCCTGCGGCCTTGCTGGACGGCCTTTTTGAGCATCCTGAGTTTATTCTCGCCCCAGTATCACACGGAAGATTCGGATAAAACGGTGGCCGCTTGAAGGGTTGAGCTACCCGGCGATCGCCTGCTTCGTTTCATCCAGATGTTTCTGGAGATAGGTCATGAACGGCGTTCCGCCTGTTCCGACGGCAGTGGGATTGCTCGCGTGGGACTGATGTTGCCGGTGAATGTAACTGTCGGCATAGCCGATGTGGATGTCGCGGAACTGCGCGAGCAGATCGACGCAGCGGCAGTAGGCCGCCCAGAGATCGGGATGGCTGAGCTTGCGATCGCGGACATAGCCGGAGAGCACCAGTCGGCCCTGCTGGTCCTTGGTCTCCTCCAGAGCCTGGATGAATGTCCGGTGGCGCGGAGGCATGTAGTCGCGCATCTCTTGCAAGTATACGGTTAACGGATCCGGCGCATGGGCGATGCCCAGCCCGGCGTCGAGGCAGGGCACAATGGAGCTTTGCGCGCCGGTCTCGCCACGGAACTGTTGCGGGCGTCCCTCGTACGCCGCGACTCCTTCGTACCTCAGGCCGTCAGGGAGCGCAGGGTTGTTTTTCCAGGCGTGGATGTAGGGCCGCACGCGGTTGTAGTACACATAGGGATCGCAGCGTTCTTTCATCCTGAGTAACGTGTCGCGCATCGCCTCTTGCGCCTGCGCCAGTGAGGCGAGTCCCTGCAACGTCTCGTCTTCCTTGCCCGCGACAGCGCCGTTCAACGCCCGTACAAGTCCGGCGAGTCCGGGCCCTGCCTCCCGCTCAATCTGGATATGGATCACGACAAACCATTCTTCGTCGAGCCCGCCGAGAAAGTTCTGCAGCAAGACAATATTGTCGAGCCGAACGGGCTTGGCAGGATCGAGTCGCCGCCAATTGTCGAGAGCGTAGGAGGCGTAGGAGAGCACCGGCGGCCGGCCAAGGTGTTTGGCGATCTGGTGCCAGGGTTGCGCCAGTTGGGGCGGCAAGATACTGACTGGCTGGTCCGGCACTTCCCACACATAGGCATGGCCGACAAACGAGAGGATGCGCATCGCGGCCCGATAGTCTTCGATGTGCCAGGATGCAGGCACGGAAGGAAGCAGCATACGTTGCTCATCGATGAACCGCCGGACCATGCGGGCACTGAGTAATTTCGGCAGCTCGTGCCCGAGCTGATTCAGCGTGGGACAGTCGGGCAGTTGCTCTTGAGGGTCCCGGGGGAGAAACCCCTGTTCGGACGTGATCTCGTAATCGGAGAGGGCGAGGGGAAGCGGTGTTGTGGATTTCATGAGCGCCTCCGGTTCGAAAGACCTCGGCACCTGGCTAGACTCGATCACATTATATATCGGATGCAGCTCGTTTGCTGGGCGTGGGAGGAGGGGGGATGGA
>JBDSKU010000133.1:0-3940 GCA_039916745.1 Nitrospiraceae bacterium | reverse complement strand
CCAAGAAGTTTCCCTGGAAGAAGTACAAGACTTTTGTGGACGTTGGTTGTGCTCAAGGCGGCGTGGCGGTCGAGATCGCGCTCGCGCACAAGCATCTGACGGGCGGGGGCATGGATTTGCCGGTGGTGCAGCCGGTGTTCGAGGCCTACGCGCGAGAGCGGGGCGTCACGCAGCGGCTGGGCTTTCACCCCGGAGATTTCTTCAAAGACCCTTTGCCGACGTGCGACGTGATCATCATGGGGCACATTCTTCACGACTGGGATCTGGACGAGAAGAGGATGCTCCTCCGCAAAGCCTATGACGCGCTGCCCCCGAAGGGCGCGATCATCGTCCACGAAGCCCTCATCGACGACGCGCGGAAACAGAACGCGTTTGGGCTGCTCATGAGCCTCAATATGCTCATCGAAACGCCAGGCGGGTTCGACTTCACCGGTGCGGACTGCCGAAAGTGGATGAAGGAAGCCGGGTTCAAGCGGACGCAAGTCGCCCGGTTGGCTGGACCGGATGGTATGGTCGTGGGATTTAAGTGAGCGATACATGGGCCAGCAGCGCCACGTTCCTCTTGATTGCGGCAACGACTCTCACTCTGGCTGCTTGTAGCCAGTTCGAGCCGCGCGATAAGCGGTTCTACTACCGAGCGCTGTGGAACTTCTCGCTGCGCGAGGATCTGGCCGAACTCGACAGCGAGTTCAATGGTGTCGACTTCGGTCACTCCAATCTGTACGAAAATCTCCTCCTGACCGGCGGCAAGGATGTCTCGGCTATCGAAGACCGGGCCCGCAAAGAAACGCTGGCCTTCATCGCCACCAGGCCCCGTATCAATCCCAACGAGGAGGCCATTGCTCTGACGTACATGAAGCTGGCCTGGCGCGCGCAGAATACTTTCGACGAAGCGCATGCCCTGCATCGCGCCACTTACGACATCGTCGTCTCGGACGAGCCAAACAAAGACCGCGCTATCCGAAACGTGCTGGCGTACTACCGGGAGAGCGCCTATGCCATCACGGCCAAGCGGCTAGGCCATCACCGCCTCGATTAGTTTCCCTATTCCAAGGCGTTCCGCAGCCGGTTCCCGCTCTTCAATGCCACGATCTGGTCGTGCCACTATCTGCAAGTTGCCGTGTACGATCTCGCCGCCAAGACGCAGGCGGTGCGGCCTATTCTCGCGATCTATCGCCGCTATCTCGAGCAGCCGCCTGTGGCCTGGACCTTCATGCCGCTCACGGCGGAGTTAAGCCCTGCGTTTGCCGCCCGCTATCCGGAGATCGCCAACATCTTCGACAGCCTTCATGTGCTGCACGACAACATCAGCGGGCTGCGCTGCTGGGAACGGTGGGGGTCTCCGTCGGCTTCTGATGCTCGCAGGATGACCATCTGGCGGATCTTTTCCTCATCCTGCTAGAATCTCCCGCCATGTCGGTCGAAACCTTTACCGCGCAAGTTGAATCGATCACGCATCTTACGCACGACGTGTGTGAGCTCGATCTGAGATTGATCGAGCCGAAGGCCATCACGTTCAAGCCCGGTCAATTCATCTCCTTTGAAATGCCGCATCCGCAGACCGGCCGTCTCATGACGCGGGCCTATTCTATTGCTTCGCAGCCCAGTCGCCCCGACGTCATTACACTACTGTTCAACCTCGTGCCGGGCGGAGCCGGCTCAGGATTTCTGTTCGACCTCAAGGTGGGGGATAAGGCATCCTTCAAAGGCCCGGCGGGGAGTTTCTATCTGCGAGAAGATTCGGGGCGCGATCTCCTGTTCATCGCCAGCGGCACCGGTATCACGCCGATTCGGTCTATGTTGCTGGCGAATGTGGAACGTCCCGATCCGAAGCCGGCAACCCTATTGTGGGGCTTGCGCAGCCAGCGGGACCTGTATTATCAGAATGAGTTAGCCGAATTGGCTCAGCGGATTCCGAGCCTGACGGTTCTCACGACGCTCTCCCGTCCCGAGCCTGGCTGGTCGGGCCCCTCGGGCCGCGTCCTCAGATTGATCGAAGAGCGAATCGCGTCAGTCAAGGATCTGGCCGTGTATCTCTGCGGGAATAGCGCCATGATTGCCGAGGCCAAGGCATTGCTGCAGCAAAAAGGCCTCTGCCCCATCTATCGAGAAAAGTACTATGACGATACAGACTCGCCTGAGGATTAAAGAGGTGGAGAGGGAGCGGCCAGGTGCCCTTCTTGCTCGCGGAACGCGCACGATCAGAATGTGCTCGTTCGACGCGCGCAGTAAAGGGCAGCCTCGGCCACTCCCTTAACGAGAGGTGGAGGAAAAGTGATCCCATGCAGCGGTTAACAACTAAAGTCGCGATTGTGACCGGCAGCAGCAGCGGCATCGGCAAGGCGATCGCGCTGCGGTTTGGAGGCGAAGGGGCGAAAGTCGTCGTGACGGCCAGGCGGATGGCGCTTTGCGAACAGACGGTCGCACAGATTGTGAAAGGCGGCGGCGAGGCTTGGGCCATTCAGACCGACGTGGCCGATGAGCGCCAGGTCGAACGGCTGATCGAGCAAACCGTGCAGCGGTACGGGCGGCTGGATATTCTCGTCAATAACGCCGGAATCTTCGGCGGCAAGCGCCTCGCGGACACGACGACGAAGGATTTTGACGCGGTGATGAACGTGAATTTGCGCGGCACGTTTTTCTGTTGCCGGGCGGGATTCACACAGATGAAGCAGCAGGGCGGAGGCACCATCATCAATATGTCGAGCGTCGCCGGATTACAGGCCTGGGCCGGCACCGGCGCCTATAGCGCTTCGAAGCATGGGGTTCAGGCGTTGACGAAATCGTTGGCTGACGAAGGCCGGCCCCATCACATTAAAGTCAGCGCCATCTGCCCCGGCGGCGTGGCCGACGAACTCGTGGATGCGTCAGCGGAGGACAGGCTCAGAAGCGAGAAGATCGATCCCTTCGATGTCGCAGAAACTGCCGTCTACCTGGCGACCCTGGGACAATATTCCGTGGTGCATCAGATCGTCATCGATCGACTGGGCGCCGACTGGTGACGATCGTTCCATCTGCTACACCGACTCAGCCTCGGCAAGCTGCGATCCTCTTCATCCTCATCACCGTCATGCTCGACGTGCTTTCGTTCGGGATCATCATTCCCGTCTTGCCGAAGCTCGTCGAGGACTTCATGGGGGGCGATACGGCGCAGGCTGCCGTGATGTACGGCCTGATGGGTACGGCCTGGGCGCTCATGCAGTTCGTCTGTTCGCCGATTCAAGGCGCGCTCTCGGATCGTTTCGGGCGGCGGCCGGTCGTGCTGCTGTCGAATCTCGGTCTCGGCCTCGACTACATCTTCATGGCACTCGCGCCGAACGTAATCTGGCTTTTCGTGGGTCGGGCCATTTCCGGCATCGCCTCATCCAGCTTCAGTACCGCCGGCGCGTATATTACCGATGTGACGCCGCCGGAGAAACGAGCCGCCGGTTTCGGGATGATCGGTGCGGCCTTCGGCTTAGGCTTCGTGCTTGGGCCCGCAGTCGGCGGACTGCTCGGAGTAATCGACCCGCGTCTCCCGTTTTGGGGCGCAGCCGCGACGAGTTTGGTGAACGCCTGTTACGGATTTTTCGTCCTGCCGGAATCGCTTCCGCGCGAGAAGCGTATGGCGTTTGCGTGGAAGCGGGCTAATCCGGTCGGCTCGCTCGTACTCCTCCGGTCCCACCGTGAACTCGGGAGTCTCGCGGCGGTCGTGTTTCTCGGCTACCTTGCGCATGCGATCTTGCCCAGTGTTGCCGTGCTCTATGTCGGGTATCGCTACGGCTGGGACGCGACAGCGGTCGGTTTCATGCTGGCCGGGTCCGGTGTCAGCGCGATGCTGGTGCAGGGTATCTTGATCAAACCGATGACCGCACGGTTCGGGGAGCGCAAGACCTTGCTGATGGGATTGGGCTGCGGGGCAATCGGGTTTTCAGTCTACGGCATTGCACCCAGCGGGTGG
>JBDSKU010000132.1:0-10516 GCA_039916745.1 Nitrospiraceae bacterium | reverse complement strand
GCCACTCCATTCGACTCTGGTCTTTCTCCGAGAGCCTCTCGAAAAACGTGATCATACCGGAGGGATCGATCTTCGCCCGCTGAAGCAGTTGCAAGCCCGTCACGTCCGCTTCGGTCTCCTGTTCCCGGCCGAACTTGAGGGTGAATAGTTCAACGCCCAGCTGTTTCATCATCCCGACGAGACCCTGTTGGTCACCGAGCACAATCGCCACCACGGTCATCAACCCAAGACTTTTCACGATCCGTTCAAGCCCATGCCGCTGCAGCACGTGGTTCAACTCATGGCTCATCACGCCCGCCACTTCTTCCCCACTTTCCGCTTTTTTCATGAGCCCGGTGAACACCACCACATGCCCGCCTGGCAGCGCGAAGGCATTGACGACATCACTCTTCACCACGGTCACTTCAAACTTATAGGGATTATTGGGAATTTGTTCGGTCAGCCGCTGTGTCATCTCTCTCAACGCAGTGACTGCCGGACCTTCTTTCATCACCTCTTGATGGGCAAGAAAGTCCCGATAGGCCGATTCCCCAAGCTTTTGCTCCCACTCCACAGGAATCCGGCTCACGGCAACCTCGACTAACAGATCGGCTCCAAACCAGAGGCCCAGCACCAAGGCTATAATCGAGCCACCCACGGCAGCCCACATGACGCGGTGACGATGCCGCACCTGCCGCACCCGCTCGGCCGCCTGTTCGAATGGAGCATTCAAATGATCCGGCGCGGCTTGGCGAAAGGCACGTATCACATCGGGGGTTTTGAGATAGAGCGTCCGCTCCCCCTGTACGTGAGCCCACTTCACCACGAGATGGTCATGGTCCAGCCCACCTGCTGAGACCGTAAGTGCAGAAAACAGGATAACCTCTCGCGTGCCCTCGCTTCCCTTAGACTCGAAGATGATCGTGAGACCGTCCCCATCGACCTGGACGACACAAGGGGCACCGCTGGCGGGGAACTCGTTACCGAAACAGAGCGCATTGGGAGTCATAGTGGTCATCTAAGGTTTACGACTGCTCAAAATGTCCGCGAACGAGGCCGCAGGCGAGACACAACCGGAGGCGTACCCTCAGGGGTACGTTGAGGATTTTCTGCGAGTTGAGATCGAAGTTGGCGGCCATGTTCAGCAGCCGTCACTCGGAGACAGGGATGAATTGTCTGATCCAGGCTCCGAAACTTCCAGGATTCCGGCTTTGAATGTACACAAGTCCGGGCCCTCGGAACCGGCACACAAAGCCCTCGCCAGAGGTGAAGCTGGCGACCCATCCAGACGTGGCTTTTTCGATGTTGTAGGACGTGGTGGCAGACCAGGCTACCAAGTGGCTATTGTCCACGATGTATTCCTGATCGGGTTTCAACTCGATCTTGTGAATAGCCCCAAAGCTGTTCAGGACGAGCGTCCCTTTCCCGCTGATTTTCAGGATGAAGAAGCCTTCTCCGCCCAATAAACCGCGGCTCAGGCTTTGCATTTTACTTTCGATGACGATCGCGTCGGCGCCTGCGAGGAAACCATCTTTCTGCACCATGTACTCGTTCACGCCATCGAGTTCCAAGATGACAATTTCTCCCGGGACGGTCGGCGCCAGCAAAGCTTCACCGGGACCGCGGCTGGCACGCAGCGTTTGAAAGAAAAACTTCTCTCCCGTCAGGAACTTTCGCGACAAGGCTCCAAGAAACCCACCTTCCATTTTGCTTTCGATGTCGATGGTCGGCGAACAGGCCACCATCGCACCAGACTCGGCCTTGATCGACTCGCCTGCCGCCAAATCCACCCGCACCATCGGAAATGCCCCCGGATATAAGATTTCGCTTTTCATTTTTTTCGTCTCTCCCTCACATGTGAGTCTTACGAACTGGTGTCCGTTCGTTGCGTCGATGATTCTCTGGAATACCACCGGCAGTGTCAAGCAGGCAGAGCAGGCAGGATGGTGCGGCTCAAGGAGGTCGCGCCTCGGTCAGTGGTTGGGACGAAAGGGGCGGGGGTGAGGCGGTCGATCATGGGGCGGGGGCTGATGGGGTGCAGTTGCCGATCCATCACCATTGTAGTTTTTCTTGAGCTGCTGTCGAAACGCTCGCCGCTCGTCCGGAGTCATGTTCTTCCACTGTTGCCGCATCTCATGACGTTCTTCGGGCGGCAGGGATCGGAACCACTGCCGGGCGTTGCGGATGGCCTCCCGTCGCTCAGGTGGCAATTCGCGAAAACGCTGAAACCGTTCGCGCAACGCTTGTTGCTGCTCCTGGGGCATCTGCTTCCACTGCTGGAACCGTTGCCGGGCCTCGCCCCGTTCCTCCTGATTCATGCTCGACCATTGTCGCGCCCCGTTGCGCAACCGTTCCTGCCGTTCGGGAGGCAACTGATCCCAGTTCTGGTTGAACTGTCGGAGCGTCTGCTGTTCGTCCTGGCTCAATTGATGCCAGGGCACGCCTGCAGGGTTTTCCTGCGCCCAGGCGGAACCTCCGCATCCAAGGACCACTATCAGACTGATCACAACGATCATCATGGCTGTACGTCTCTCTGTGGCACGATCACATCTATACCCTTCCGATTCGACTCCTGGTTCGTCTCCTCTGGAGGCTTGTTCGTCTGACCACCAGCTTTGGGTCGTCGAGACGCAGACTCCTTTGCACCGGGCGCCAGATCCGGCCCGCCGCCGATGCGAAAGGGATCGACCCATCGATCATCCCCCGTATGCCAGGATCCAATAAATTCCAGAAAGTCGGCATCCGGCGGTGGTCCAGAATCCTGCGGCGCTGCCTCAGCCCTGAACGCGACCAGCACCACCAGTATCAGCAACCAGCTAACCTGTGACATCGTCATCGGCCAGCCAATGATAAAACTCGAGGTCTTCCGCCAATTCAACATTTTCGACCGACAACACGAGATCCATATCCTCCAATACCGGCGCATGGTGGTTCTCAAGAGCAGGCTGTTTCACCCACAGGACCAGCGCGAGGGCTGCGACGGAAACCGTCGCAAGACCACCGGCCAATAGTAGTCTCCACGAACGAGCCGGACGTGCTTCACCGGCCGCAACCCGCGCATGCTGTAGCCGCAACAGGATCGGATGATCGATTCTGTCCACACTGTGATCCAAGGCCTGCTTCGCACGGGCAATGAATCGCTCCTCGTCCGGCTGAAACTCCCTGTTCATGACCAATGATCTCCTAACAACTTCCTCAATGTATGGACGGCGCGAAAATAGTGGGTCTTCACGCTCCCCTGCGAACAGCCCATTGCCGTCGCCGTTTGCGCGACGTCTAATTCTTCCCATGCGCGCAAGAGAAACACTTGCTGTTGCCGGAACGGCAACGTCCGCAAGGCCTGCTCCAATGCGACCGTCGCCTGTTTGAGTGCAAGTTGCTTATCACTCGACGGCTGACTCGTATCTGGCACCGATTCAAGAAAGTCCGACTGTGCATTAGGCTCCTCCCTCTTACCAAGCCACTGACGCCACCGATTCCGAACTTTCGTCCGCCGATACCAATCCCGGATGCGATGCTGAAGAATCGTATGAAACAACGGCCCCCACTCGGCCTCATCGCGAGTGCTGTACCGCTGAACCAACTTCAGCATCGCATCCTGGACGAGATCCATCGCCTCATCGGCATCGCCGGTGGCGATCTTCGCCATGCGGAATGCCCGACGCTCGATACCGGCCAGAAACCGATCTAGGGCCTTTCGATGCAGGGTCGTGATCCTTTCACACATCCAAATGGCATCGGACGATCCATGCCCCGCCATTTCCATGGTCATGCACCGACCTCATGCCGAAAAGACCATACAGTCCCGCATTGCTGGCGATTGTTCACTTGAGCCCCCTCATGGTCAAGCGGAATCTTCATGAACGGACATGTGGTCATCGCCCTGTCCTACCTGGGGCATGCATTCAAGAGCATCCTCTCGACTCCCTCAATTTTCTCTCAGGATAATCAACGCATGGACAGGGGACCGGTTGACGGGGGACCGATAGGTCTATGCAGGAAGGACGACAGCAATCTATACGCACGAAGGATTCGGGGGGAGCTACTTGGATCGAGGTGGAGCTATGGAGCGGCTGCTCTCAATCGCAACCGTTTGAATCGTGGGAAGGGTGGCCGCAACGTCAAGATGGCGATTGCCATCTTGATCCTTGCCATCTCGCCCGACACTATACATCATGTCCCTCTGCTGGTTGACCAGCATGGGGAGACCGGTAAAGGGATCGTAGTAGGCTTGTCCGGCCTTTGCGAGACGTGTGAGGACATTCCCCTCTTGCGGCCCTCGTCTAATCCAGACTTGCAGGCCCGCCAGACGAAGTCGCGCATCGGTCTCCACGATCCGTCCGACGTAGGGATCCCATGAGGGGAGCGGCTCGATACCGATGATGTGCTCGACCGGATTCGCCACATAGTCCAACGCGCTGACTGCGGGAGTCCGGATGAAGCTGGATGGTTTGGGCAAGTTGGTGTAGCGCCCTTCGGCCACGGCTTTGCTCGCCGCCTCGTAATAGTCCGCATAGGCATTGGCCCGACGCTGCACAGGAAGGGGCATCGCCGCTGCGAGGGAAACGTACAGCGGACGCTCATCGGTCTTGTCGTTCTTCAGGCTGCTCGGCACCGTCTTCGTAGCCCATACAAAATGGCTCTGCATCGGCCACCGGAGGGATAGCTCTACCTGATCGAGGGGACGAACGATCTTGCCAAGCCGACCGATGGCTGCCGCATCGAGGTCCTCACGGGTCAAGAGCCCGGACGCGATAGCCACATCGTCCTGCACTGCCGTCGCGGCCAACATCTTGACCATCAACGTCTTCGACTGTCCCAACGCTACGCGCCAGGACCCCATATCGCTTTCAAGTCGTCCAAGCCCGGTGTTAAGATCCTGTGCAAACCCTTCTGCCAGATACAGCCGATGAGCTAGCAGAACTTGGGCACAGTTTGGGCTTACGATTTGTCCATACCCCACATCTTCAAACGACATCGACAACCATTGTTGGTAACGCTTGAGGCCAACCGCTTCTTGAGCCGTCCATGATCGTACGGCTGCAGCCTGCGGCTTCATCTGCGCCACGGGGTCGGTACTGCTGAACCACCCTCTCAACACATTGGCAGAAGCCCCGGTGGTCGTCATCCCTGTCCCTTCATCACCGGCCATACAGGCCTGTGCCGCCTGAAGCTCCTGTCCCTCGACCTTCCTCTCGTAGCCAGCTTGGAGTGGGTCCCGTTCCGCAGACGAGCCAAAACCAAGCAGCATAAAGTACCCGTTCTTTCGTGGGTCTGTATGCGCCTGAGGGGAACTCGTCGTCAGGTTGCGATAGACCTGGGTCGGGGGCTCTTCCATGACTAGCCAGGCCACTCCTATCCCTCCGATACCGATCGCTATCAGGGCGGCACAGGACAGCGCCAACCCCAAGCATACTATGACCATCGATTGCGTCGTCGAAAAACAGGACCCGATCATCGATGAGAAGCCACTGCGGACCCGAGCCACTCTCGTCGCAAACAATGGGGAAGGTCGTGACTGTGCCATACGATCCTGCGTGGGAGCCTGGTTTCTCTGTCCCGTTGAGTCAAACAGGACATCCACCGCCGACGCAGCGACCGAGAGCGCAGGTTCCGACTTGGACTGGACAGATTCGATACCGGAATCCTGCCACGTTGCCGGAGAGGAGGGACTAGGAGTCACGAATGTGATCGACTCACTCGCTCGTACCCATTCCGGTCTCGTATCTTCTTGCTGAACAATCTTTTCCTCAACAAGAACCACCGCTGCAACGGCAGGAGGCTGCACCTCCGAGGGGACAGATTCCCAATCAGCTCGCGGCGCGGCAACCAGCTCATATTCCTCTACCGCCGGCATGGGAGCTGGGGGAACGACTGTCGCTTCCCCTTTCTCCTTGTCCCAGTTTCGTTTCTTGTCAGTCGGACGATGTGGTTGCACCTCGACTTCGCCAGTACTCCAATGTGAGGGGCTATCTATCGGAGCCAATGGCACCGATGGTTCATCACTGGCTGTTTCGGAAAACGGAGGAGCCTCGGCGATCTGGACTGGTGTAATGGTTACTTCATCGCTGACTGTTGAGAAAGCCTCCGGTGCTGGTGGTGCTTCCGGAATCACCGCTGAGTGCGAAGTCTCCGGAACGGCGGTGTCCTGAAATGACGACACGGGCTGCGGATCCATAGAAAATGAGGACGGTGCGGGTTCAACCTCACGAGAAAGCTCGATGGGCTCCAATATAGTCTCTACTGGACGGTCCACCTCAAGAACGTGTGAGATCTCGACCGAAAGGGTCGATGACTCTTCCTGACGCGAGGGCTCTTCCGGCAGAAAAGCCGCTGCGGACTCAGAAAGATCTTGCTCTCTGATTGCATCTGTTTCTAGCATCAACTCACGCTCTTCATTCAAGCCCGAAGCCTGAACCGATGACACTGGATCGGGTTCCGCGAATGAGAATGGCGTTGCTGGTGGGGCTGTGCTGAAGTGATCGGCGAGCGCTGGCTCTGGCGCTGATTCAGGCTGAACTGATTCCGACTCCCTCACATCCTGTGACATCGCATCCGGCTTGGAGAATGAGCTAGGCGAACTCGGTGCCGAAGTTCCCGCGCCAAACTTCCATGCACCATCAAAGATGGAGCTCCACGAAAATGGGACATGTGAAGAAAAATCTGCAACAGAAGGGGTCGGGACTTCAGGCTCTGGAACCACTGCCAAATCCTCCGCACGGTTCAACTCACTCGGCACCGGCGGCCCTGGCGCAAACACAGAACTCACCGGCAGCGCTTCCACCGATTCTGGCTGAGCAATGAAGAAGAGCGTCGGAACTTCAGCCTCTGACTCCACCGCAGGGCTCGCCGGCGAATCCGCCCCAGACGACTGACTCGGCTCTGGCAATTCCTGAGAAAGAGTCAGGCTGGCCAACTGATCGGATGCAGGTTCAGACTGCGACATGCTGGGCGAGGCGGGAAACGATTCGGCACCAAAGAGTGGGACCTCATCCGATTGAGCGGGAAGAGCTATCGACAGCACCGCATCTTCAATTCTGATATTGGAATGTTCGATCTGTTCCCAAGGCATGGGAGCGGACAACACCGGCGATTCGACGGGAGAGGAGAGGGATATCCCGACCTCCGTTGCACGCTCCTCTAAAGAGTCAGGAATAGACTCTTCCCCCACAACAGAAGGGGGCAATTCGAAAATCAGCTGCCCAATCCCAATATCACGATGTTCGAAAGACGGAAGCAGCGGCTCGGCCGATACCGTCGGAGGGGCAGGCGGGACTTCCCCAGAACTCGGTACGCACGACATCTCTGGTAAATGATCTTGCCCGAAAGAATCGGCTGACAGGATAGGCTCCGTCAATTCGGGTAGTGGGACCAGCAATTCCTGAGGGGCCGAAGAGACAGGTGCCGGATCTATCAACACCTCCGAGCCCTTGATCGATTCAACGACGAGACTCGATGTCTCGGGTAGCGGAACCTCTTGATTGCCCGGAGCACGATCACCCTGCTCCCACGACATCACACCAGAAGGGCCCGCCTCTTCAGTGGGGGTAAATATTAGATCCTGACGCTGGGCAGTATCGACTTCTGGTAACGTCGCTGCTTCAGCGCCTACCGAAGCAGACCCTAAATAATCACCGGTTTGTATGTCGAAGAGCGAGGCAAACTGAAACGCCACGGAGCTGGCCGGTGCAAGCGCTCTCACCTTAGCGTAGAGCTGAGACGGTTTCTTGGGATTGTCAGAGTCGGGACTCTCGATGAGAATATCGATCGCCTTGCCCAATTCGGACACCGCGGCCATGGCATCGCCCTTTTCCTCATACACATGAGCCAATAGTTCGAGAAACGGTACGCACCGAGGTCCAGCAGCTAAGTATTCACGCAATAGAGATTCGGCCAACCAAAAGTCTTGCCTGCCGATCGCTTCATTGGCGAGAGATTCAAATGCCTGCCGAGCCGTGACGAGACTGCCGAGTCGCAGATGCAGCGTGGCAAAGAGTCGGCGAGCTTCCGTATTGTTAGGATCAAGGGTGAGCAGCTCTTTCAACGCAGCAGACGACCGGCCGTATTTGCCGGTGTTCATGTGCGTGATGGCTTCTTCGAGCAGTGCGCTCTTCTTGCTGTAGCCGACAAGACCCCGCTTCGGTGCCCGGAAGGGAGTCCTTTTGTCAGCTTTTTGAGGGGGAGTTTTATCCGTCCGCACGCTTCAACCTTAGCAGATCATTAAAAGGTGCAACGTGGCTCCCCAAGCCACTTTGCCAAAAACTCACATCCGTGTGGAGGCTCACGCTCGTAGAGGGGCAAACCACGTAGAGAACTGCAATCCCAATGCCATCGCAACTTTCACGTTTGATTTGAGCACCCCTATGTTATTGAGGAGTTAGTCGATACCGTTATTTCCCCGTTTCCTGTCTGGTCGTCAAAAATGAACAAGGCTGTCAGTAATCAGCAACAGGGACTGCGCCCCAGGGTAGTTTCGACGCTCAGACGGAGATGAACGCAACACAATGAATGATCGGTAGCCTAATAGACGAAGACGTCTGATTCCACGCTCCAGCACGAAGGCATTGCTGCCGTTTTGTTGTGTCGATGACACGCTTATGGTACCGTTCGCTATTCCCATTTTCATGCTCAACGTGATCCGAGGGATTATCGATCCCACTCCCTACGCATACTGTGTTTGCGAATCATGACTTTTCTCTCTTTCGGACAATTTAGGTGGATCCGGCAGACCTCTCTCGTCTGTTTACTGGCAGTGCTGACTGTATCTCTGCTTCCTCTCACCCTGTGGGCAGAATCTGGCGCAAGCTCTCCCGGTCGCGTCTCCCTCGACTTCAATGACGTTGAACTCTCTGTTTTTGTTCGCTTCATTAGCGAGTTGACCGGCAAAAACTTTGTCTTGGATGATGTCGTCAAGAAAGCCGGTGGGAAAATCAGCGTGTATTCCCCGACCAAGGTCACCCACGACCAAGCCTACAGCATGTTCGTGGCAGCGCTTGAGGTGAGCCGTCTGGCTGTCGTCCAGAAAGGCAACGTCAATCAAATCGTCGCGATGGGGGACCTTCCTCCAGAACGAGGCGCGTTCGTCTACAAACTCAAACATGCCAATGCGACCGACCTGGCGGCCATCCTGACCAATCTCGTTGCTAGATCTCAGACCGTGGCACAGACAGCGCCGGGCACGAGACCGCTATTCAGGCCCTTGAGCGAATTCGAAGCCCCCGTTCAAGTCTTTGCGGACAAAGCCACGAATTCGATCATCATCAGTGCGACCAAAAGCGCCTATACCAAGTTGCAATCCGTCATTCGAGACCTGGATACGCGCCGGAAGCAGGTCTTTGTCGAAGCCGTCATCTTGGAGGTGCAGGTCGATCGGCTCCGACAGATCGGAAGCGATCCTCTTCAGGTCATTGGCGTCGGCAAAAGCGGTTCCGTGCAAGGCTTTGGCGGATTCAATACCGCACCGGAAAATTTGTCCAACATTGCTCAGGCCATTAGCGGGGTTGCTGCGGGTGGGGCAACAGGAGGAGCCGTCACAGTGCTCAATACGGTCAACGTGCGAGCATTTCTACAATTATTGCTGAGCCTCACGGACACCAACGTCCTCTCGACACCTCAAGTACTCGCCGCAGACAATCAAAAGGCCAAAATCGTCGTGGGTGAAAATCGCCCCTTCCCAACCGGCCAGGCCCAAGGAATCACGGGCGGCACGCTCGTCACGATCGAACGAAAAGACGTCGGCGTCACACTGGAGTTCACGCCCCAAGTCTTAGAAAACGACCTGATCCGCCTGGAAATCAAGCAGGAGATTTCGGCTATCGCGGAAAATGTGTCACAAACGATCGGAACAGGTACCTCATCCGTCCCCGTAGGCCCCACCACAACCAAACGGTCGATGGAAACCACCACTATTGCGAAGGATCAACAGACCATCGTCATCGGCGGGCTCGTACGGGACAATCTCGTCCTCAACGAACGGAAAGTCCCGCTCCTTGGAGATATTCCGCTCTTAGGCTGGCTCTTCCGCTTCCAAAGCCGGGCGACCGAGAAACTCAGTCTGTTGGTGTTTCTGACCCCAACCTTGGTCAGGGATGAAGCGGACGTGGTGGAGTTGAACGCCCGTAAAGCAGCGGAGCTGGGAACCCTGCAGCGTGAAAGTCGAATCGAGGAACCCACGAGACTCAAGCAGGATGTCCTGGAAAAACTCGAACGCCCAAATGGGTCATCCCATCAGCCCTCCCCTGGCCAAACGCCCGTCCCCCCTCAGCCTCTGCCGCGCCCTGAATAAGCTGTGGTCGCCGGTACAGGCGCACAACAATCCAACCGCGCCGCCTTCGAAATTCATCTTCGTAAAAGCAGTCCGAAGTTTCTCAGAACGCGTGAACGCGCCCTAGCGTCAACGGATCAATAGCATGATTGTGCGGAATTGGTCGGTCAGGGATATTGGTCGGTCAGGGATATGGGGTGAGTGACGGGTTTCGAACCCGCGACCTCCGGATCCACAATCCGGCGCTCTAACCAACTGAGCTACACCCACCAT
>JBDSKU010000131.1:0-5562 GCA_039916745.1 Nitrospiraceae bacterium | reverse complement strand
GGATCATTGGCCAGGGCCATAACCCGGCCAGCGACTTGCGGCAGTACGGGAAGCTCGATCCGATCCTTGTCGATCCGTTCGACTAGGGTTCGTTCAACCTGCTCCGGCATGTCGATATTCTGCGATGGATCTGTTTCGATTTTCATACTGCCGGTGGTCCTTGAGAGCGGTTTGCGACCACTGTGTTTTGGTACAGTCTCTTGTCGGTAGATAGGCGTGGAACTTTAATCTTCTGGCTCAAAGAGAGGCGGGAGGGTTTCTGTGGCCCTCATCGGTACTGTCGCGAGCATGTTTCTGTTTGTGAGAGGTGGCCGGTCTTCGTATGGCTTGTTATCTATGTGTGTCGGCGGGTAAGACTCCAGTCGTATCAATGGGTCTGTGTGAACGAGCAATTGTACGTAAGTTATCAGATGTCAGCATTTACGGACATGTCTATCTTCTTGTTTCTCCATTTATGCTGGCGGTGCCTAGAGCCGATTAGCATCATTGCTATAGAGGGCAAAGAGATTTATGATTCCTGAGCAATGACGCGGTAGTCGGACTGTGAGGCTCACCGGTGTATCTGCAACCTCCCCTGATCTCTCCCTCTAAAGCAAAATGTCGTCGCTTCATTTCCGTTTGCCTCGTTCAAAATATCTCGTCGATTTCTATGCGTGAAACACTGGGCATAGGGAGTGCGACTGTGGCTGGCGTTGCTCTTCGTATGCTCGATAACCTGTACAAAGGGGGGCATGTTGATTAACTCAACTACGATGCCAGTCAAAGTGTTGATCGTGGACGATCACGAGGTCGTTCGAGTAGGCTTGCAAACGGTGCTGAGCCGACAGAGCAGTATCAACGTCGTTGGCGAAGCCGCTACGGTTGAGGATGCGATTCGTGAAGCCTGCGACCTCAATCCAGACGTGGTGCTCATGGATGTTCGCCTGTCCGGGGGGAGTGGAGTGGATGCCTGTCGAGCGATTCGCAGTTTTTGCCCCAATACGCGGGTGCTGTTTCTTACATCTTACCAGGACGATGAAGCGGTGCTCGCCGCGGTCATTGGTGGCGCACATGGTTATCTGTTGAAGCAAGTGAATGTGGATGCATTGCTGCGAGCTATCCATGCCGTTGCCCAGGGCCAGTCAATCCTCGACCCGGCCATTACTCAGCCGCTCTTGACCCGTATGCGGTCGCAACGAGAGGAGGCTTCCGAACCGCGGGCAACACTCTCCTCCCAGCAGCAGCGTGTCCTCGCGCTCGTGGCAGAGGGAAAAACGAACAAGGAGATTGGCTCATCGCTCGAACTGAGCGATAAGACAGTCAAAAACTATATCCGGTTCATTTTCCAGAAACTCAAAGTGACTCGTCGTGCTCAAGCGGCTGCTTTTTTCATTCGGGACTCCCATCCGGAGAAGCGGGTCGGTTTGCAATCGCCGCTGATGATGGAGAAGGGCCACTGACATCTTGGCCACGCGTCGAGGAGGTTCTGCCTGAAGCTCTCACGGTCGCGTCATTTTGAGTAGCCCTCCGTCCCATTCTCCAGCGATCGACTTTCCCACGATATTGACATCTCCCTTCTTAGTTACTCTCCTTCTCTTCAACCGTCGGTCTTGTAATATCGCTGCGCTGAGTTGCGAAGTCCTCATTCTTGTTACATAGCCTGGCCAGACACCTCGTAGGTTGTCAATTCTGACAATCGGAAGAACGTACTGTCATATTTTGTAGAGCCGAGTAGTGTTTGCCTAGTAGTGAATGGCTCTATTGACATAGGCCTAGAGCTGTCTGGTTCTATTATTTGGAATGTATGGCTCTATATCGCTAGATGTATAATGCGTTAAACGTATGAGCTATTAGGCACTTTCCGTTATGGGAATCTCATCTACGCTTAGTATCGATGCGCTTCTTGTATGTCATGACAACTCAGCTCGGTAAAAAAGCCCATGCAAGCCCCGCATGCAGCGGTCTAGCGGTCGTTGTAAAAATTCGGTGTGGGAATATGCCTTCGCCATCATATGCC
Organism: Nitrospiraceae bacterium; assembly: GCA_039916745.1. Taxonomy (GTDB): domain Bacteria; phylum Nitrospirota; class Nitrospiria; order Nitrospirales; family Nitrospiraceae; genus Palsa-1315. The sequence goes on along the minus strand of JBDSKU010000131.1, from coordinate 3,566 downwards.
ATCATCTTTCATAAGGAGTACGCCTATGAGTCTGCTGTCAATACTGGTGGTCGAAGACGATGAAGGGGTGCAGGGTCTGCTTCGGAGGCTCTTGACGCAAGAGGGTCATCAGGTCACGGTGGTCGGGAACGGACAGGATGCGATTCGAGTCGCTCAAGAGATTCCCGTTCATGTGCTGCTGACGGATCTCAAGCTGCCCGATATCGATGGCCTGGCGGTCCTGGAACGCATTCTCCAGATCAATTCGAAGGTGATTGGTATTGTGATGACCGGTTACGGATCCATCGACGGTGCTGTTAAGGCGATGAAGGCCGGTGCATTCGATTTTCTCACGAAGCCATTCGACAACGAGGCGGTGGCTATCGTCATCAATAAGGCAGCGGAGGCGCATCGCTGTGGCCTGGATACTCGTGGTTCGCGGAAATCTGTGCGCGTTCCTTATCGGGCTGAGCAGTTGGTCGGCACCAGTGAACCGATCAAGCGCGTCTTGGATTTCGTCTCGAAGGTGGCGGACCATGACAGCACGGTGTTGATCCAGGGCGAGAGCGGGACCGGTAAAGAGTTGGTCGCGCGGATGTTGCACTTTAACAGTATCCGGAAAGACCGCCCGTTTGTGCCGGTCAATTGTGGCGCCATTCCGGAAAATCTGCTCGAATCCGAGTTGTTCGGCCACGAGAAGGGGGCCTTTACCGGCGCCGCCCACACGCGCATCGGACGTTTTGAATTAGCGCATGGCGGGACCATCTTTCTCGACGAAATCGGTGAGTTGAGCCTCGGGTTGCAAGTGAAGCTGCTTCGCGTATTGCAAGAACGTTCCTTTGAGCGGGTAGGTGGCACGAAAACCATTGACGTGGATGTCCGTGTCGTCGCTGCCACGAATCAAGATTTAGAGCAGGCCGTCCAGCAGAAACGTTTCCGGCAGGACCTGTATTATCGCCTCAATGTGATTCCCATCACGACGCCTTCGCTGAAGGAGCGACGGAGCGATATCCCGCAGTTGGTCAATCATTTTATGGAACGATTGAATCGTACGAAGCAGACAGCCATTACAGGCTGTTCCCCGGAGGCGATGACCTGTCTGATGGGACATCACTGGCCGGGAAATATTCGCGAGTTGGAAAACATGATTGAGCGTCTGGTGGTGCTGAAACAATCGGGAACCATCGAGGTCTCCGATCTTCCCGAGCGTGTCTTTCCGCGACCGGCGCCGTCGGATCAGGTTGAGGAGCAGTTCATTGGATTTACCGACCAGGGGGTGAGTCTGTCACGTGAGCTCGAGCAGCTCGAACACCGTCTGATCGTCGGAGCGCTTCGCCGCGCCAACGGGATTACCAGTAAAGCCGCCCAGCTGCTTCAGGTCAACCGCACGACGCTCGTCGAGAAATTGAAGCGAAAGGGGCTCGCCACGAAAGCACAGAGCTGTTTGGCCTTTTAGCCACGGACCAGAGACAGATCGTCTACGAGCAAGATGTTGAACGCGTCTGCCAGCGTTGTGCCTGCATCGCGCAGAGAGTCCATCTGCCGTAAAGATCCGGTTCCTGTTTTCATCCCTTATCGCCATGCTGGATGGCTAGTCTGCGGTCATCTCGACGCTCCCACTCTCCTGAATCCACTGATACCACCGTATAGTTTCCCGCCCTGTTAGATCGTGCAATGGATGATCAGTGAGCCTCATCGTTTCCCAGCGAGAATCGAATGCAGTACGCCAGATGTCCTGACGTGAGAGAGCCTAGTGTGCTGCGTTTTTGTTGCAATGTGATTGGATCCCTCCTGCCGAATGCCTCTTCCCTCGTTCTGATTATGTCCGTCAATCATTTGACCTATCTCAGGGCTGACGCGTTGACGATTTGACGAAGGTCACGATGGCGCAGCAGTCATAGCCATCAATTCCTACGCAGAATGAAGAATTGTACTCATGCCATAAAGGGCACAGAAATTGCTGGACACGTTATGTGTCTATGAAAATCACGACATCTTGTCATTGGTTGCTCGCCTGTCTGCTCACGCAGGGTTTCCCGTTGGACGCCGCTGCTGCAACTGAGAGCCAATCGTCTTCTTCTGCGGCATTGCCTCTTCAGGCAGGGGCGGTTCAGGCGAATGCTCCTGCGGCGGCCTCACGGCTCACGCTCCCAGATGAGGGGCCTCGCTACAACCATCTTGAAGAAGGACCGAATTCGTTGCAGTTCCAGGAGGCGATTGCCTCATTTAAGCATGGGGAATATGCCCTGGCCCGCGAGGGATTCTCCGCACTCGTCAAGCAGGATGCTGCGAGCCGACTGATGCCATCGATCAAGGCATTTTTTACAGAGATCGCGTTGCGTGAAGATCCGACCACTCGGGGGCGGTCCGAAGCCATTCTCCAATATCGAGCCCAGGTTCGTCAGTATCCGAAAGATCCGAATACCTCCCGTGCGCTCTGGAGGATCGGGGATCTGTATGTCGAGATGGGGTGGTTGCAGGAGGCCATTGTCGCCTATGAATATGCCACATCGCATGTCCAGCTTCGAGCCGATGCAGACCGGTCCCTGTTGAGTTTGGGCGTCATCCTTGAATCACGCGAGCGTTGGGTCGAAGCGGAACGGGCGTTCGAGTCGGTCCGGAAGCGCACGAGCGACGATCGAGTCCTCAGCCGTTCGACATTGGGGTTGGCCAATGCCCTCTATGCGCTCCGGCGCAAGCGAGAGGCCCAACCCCTCTATGACATGCTCTACCAACGTTGGCCGGATCTCCTCAAAAGCGAACCGCAGTACTTGCAGCAGTATGGCGATGTGCTCGTCGATACGAACGAGCGGCATCGGGCCCGTGCGATCGACCTCCTGCTGTTTAATCTGTATCCGTCGAACCAGTATGCCGGAGCGGCGCTCGTGCGTCTCGGGGACAGCCACCGCCAGCTGAGTCAGTCTGCCCATGCGGAGCTGTTCTACCACGTCGCGCAGGAACGGTACGTGGGAATGCCGGTCGCCGTGGTTGCCCGTATGCGTCTGGCACAGATGGAGGAGCGATCTGTCCGGTCTGAGAAGGGCTCCGTTCCGAACAGCGACAAGAGGATCGCGAGCCCGATCGACGAGTCCGTGAACGCGTCGAATGGCGTGAAAGTGTATCAGGACATTGCCAAGATCTATCAAGGCGATGTCCTCGGGAGTGAGGCTCTATTCCATCTGGCAGAACATTACGAATTACGCGGCGACCCGTTACGTGCCATCCAAGTCTATCAAGACGTTGCGAGACGGGCGGGTACCATTCAAGATGATCCATGGCCACAGATCGCTGGGCGTCATCTGACCAGCATCTTGAAGCCCCAATTGGAAACCGCGCTCAAGGCTGGGAATGATGTCTTGGCGGTGGCCCTGTTCCACAACCACGGACATGCTCCTGAGCATCAATATGCCGGGACAAAGACCTTGTTAGCCGTCGCCGACACCCATCGTCGGCTGGGCTTCCCCAGCCAAGCATCACGCCTCTATCAATTACTGGTGAGGGATCGAAAGGCGGCTGCGCTGCATGAGGCGGCGCTTATCGGTCTTGGCGAGAGTTATGTGGATCAGCGGATGTTCGCCGCCGCTCGG
>JBDSKU010000130.1:0-5370 GCA_039916745.1 Nitrospiraceae bacterium | reverse complement strand
TTGTGGCCGTTCCGACGAGTCGGGGCTATGGCGCGAGCTTCGGTGGATTGGCCGCGCTGTTGACGATGCTGAATTCCTGTTCGGCGGGGGTCGGCGTCATGAATATCGACAACGGCTTCGGGGCCGGGTGTCTTGCGCACCGGATTAATTTATTGGGAGAGCCAACAGCCGTCAGCCTTCAGCGATCAGCAAAGCCGAAGAGCAATAAGAATGTGAAGCTGAGAGCTGAGCGCTGAGAGCTGTTGGCTATTTGACTTCGATCGTTCCGCGTTTCGGCCAGCCAACCGCCTGCGTTCTGGGGCCCTTCTCGCCGTTTGCCAGTAATTTCGCGCGCACTTCAAAACGATAGAGTCCTGCTCCCGCCGCGATCTTCTGTTGGTCCAGTCCATCCCACGTCAGCACGACAGAGAGTTGTGGAGGGGTGGCGCCGGTGGTCGAGGCGGCATGTGGCCCCAGCGGGGTACGGGTAGTGAGAAAACGGAGCGAATTTTTCGAGGGCGATGTGATGAATGAGGAGACTTCCAGGAGGGTCGCGCCGTTCAGCTCTTTGGGGAGTTGGACAAGGGCAGAAAACTGCAAGGGACCGGATGAGGCCGTATAGGGGTTGGGGGCGACTTTCAGGTCGAGAATTCTGAGCTCCGGTTCGGAGCGTGGGGCCTGGTGCGGTTTCGTTTTTGCCAAGACGCCCGGTGGGGCCCAGAGTAGCAGCACGGCGCCGAGCAGCAGCCAGAGGGCTCGACCGTTCCACGATTCGAATAATATTGAGCGGGGCAGGGTGAAGGGTCGGCAAATCGTCATAGGGTTTTGTGTGGAGTCTCTATTGTGGTCAATCGCCCAGTCTGTGGGCCAATGCAGTGGGGATAACATAGCGTTGGAGGGCTGTCAACGCTCGCCAAGGCCGATTGCCGTTCGTGCGCGCCTTGGGTAAGATGGGCGCGGTCTGACTTGAGCAGAGAAAGGACATACGTGGGCGCGCATCTCCATTTCGACTGTTATTCCGGTATCAGCGGCGATATGACCCTCGGCGCGCTTGTGGATGTCGGCGTGCCGTTCCCCGATTTGGTGAACGGGCTGAAGCGGCTTCGTCTTTCTGGCGTCACGCTCCGGAAGCGGCGAGTGCGTCGAGGGGCGATCCATGCCACGAAGGTCGATGTCATCATTGCGAAGGGGTTGGAGCATCCGCTGTCCCTCACGCGTATTCACCAGATCATTGCCGCAAGCCGGCTCTCGGACAAGATCAAACAGCAAAGCCGGTCCGTCTTCGATCTGTTGGCCGAGGCGGAGGGGCATGCCCATCGCGTGGCGAAGGATCATGTTCATTTCCATGAAGTCGGTGTGCTCGACTCGTTTGTTGATATCGTCGGCGGGCTCATTGGCTGTGACCTGTTAGGCGTCACGCGTGTGACGGCCTCCCCCGTCAATGTTGGAACGGGGACGTTGCAATCTGCGCACGGCATCTTGCCTGCGCCTGGTCCGGCGGTTGCCATTTTGGCCAAAGGGATTCCAATCTACAGTGCCGGGCCTGCCCGTGAACTCACCACGCCGACCGGCATGGCGCTGTTGCGCAGGCTGACATCGGAGTTCGGCCCCATGCCGGTCATGAGGCCGACGGCGATCGGGTATGGTGCGGGCGATGCCGATCCCATGGGCTGGCCGAACGCCTTGCGGGTGTTTCTTGCCAGACCATCATCCAGAGGCACACGTGAACAAGGCACTGTGCTGCAGGTTGAAACGAACCTCGATGATGTGAATCCGCAGATCTATGAGCATGTGATGGAGCAGTTACTCTCCCGTGGGGCGTTGGACGTGACGCTGGCGCCGGTCATCATGAAACGTGGACGCCCCGGCGTCGTCCTGACCTGTCTTGCCGCCCAGGCCGAGCTGGATGGAATTCTTGACGTGGTGTTTCAAGAAACGACGGCGTTGGGTGTCCGGGTCTGTGAGGTGATGCGACAGATGCTTCCCCGACGATTTATGTCCGTGAAGGTGCCTGGAGGAGTTGTCCGGATGAAGATTGCCGATGTGAATGATACGACGACGAAGGCGGCTCCTGAATATCTTGATTGTAAACGGATTGCCGAGCGAACGGGCCGTCCCGTGAAAGCCGTACTCGACGATGCGGCCCTCGCCTATGCCAAACGGCAGGTGACCAGGACGACGGGTCAGCGATGACGGTCTTCCTCTTCAGCCTCCTATTTCTTGTCTCCGTTGCGGTGACGTTGGGAGCCTGCACACTCTTCACGAACGCCATTGAATGGCTGGGGAAACGATTCGATCTATCCGAGGGCGCGATTGGCGGCGTGTTGGCTGCCATTGGCACCACATTGCCCGAAACGTCGATCCCGATCATCGCCATCTTTTTCGGGACGAGTCGTGCGGAAGCGGAGGTGGGCTTGGGCGCGATCCTCGGCGCGCCCTTTATGTTGAGCACCCTGGTGATCCCTATCTTGGCGATCTTGCTGGTGGTCTATGCCGGTTTAGGAAAGCGAACGGCGGTGTTCAAGTTGAACTATCCCGATGTGAGGGGGGATCTCTCCTTCTTCGTGGTGGCCTATACTGTCGCGCTGGCCTGTGTTTTTATCCCTTCTCGACCGGTGCACATCCTGGCCGCAGTCGGGTTGCTGAGCCTGTATCTCTATTACGTTAAACTGAAATTCACTGAGGTGGCCGAGGAGGAGGGGGACGAGGGTGGTGTGCTTGAACCGCTCTTCTTTGCAAGAAAGGCGGCCGTCCCATCGTTTGGACTCATCGGTCTTCAGGCCGTTCTTGGCTTGGCTGGTCTTGCGCTCGGCGCGCATCTCTTCGTCCTCGCCGCAGAAACGATTGCCAGGGCTTTGTCGATTTCGCCATTAATGCTGGCCCTCCTGGTGGCGCCTCTCGCGACCGAGCTGCCGGAGATGTCGAACAGTTTTCTCTGGCTCTATCGAAAGAAAGATCGCTTAGCGGTTGGGAATGTCACAGGCGCCATGGTCTTTCAGGGCACAATCCCGGTCTCGATCGGGCTCCTTGGCACGGATTGGGCATTGGCCCCGACGGCATTGATCACCATGGTACTCGCGGTGACGGCGGCCACCTTGTTATTGGCGCAGGCTGCATGGAGCGGTCTCTGGCGACCCTGGTTGCTGGGCGGAAGCGCCATTCTGTACATCGGGTATGTCCTGTACCTGTACTTGGTCTAAATAGGATGCTGAAAAAGTCCGCCAGCTTTGTTCTCGCATCGCTCAGAGGCTCAACGTACCGCAAGGGTACGCCTCGCCTCCTCGCTCGCTGCGGCTGCGCTGAACGGCCTTTTTGAGCATCCTGATCGATGAGTGATTGATAAAGGGTGATGGGTGTGAAGAACAGCATGATGAAGGCGAAAGATAAACCTCTGCTTGGTATCACGATGGGCGATCCGGCTGGGATCGGTCCCGAAGTGATTGCGAAGGCCTTGGCTCTGGCAACGGTGCGACGACTCTGCCGTCCATTGGTGATCGGCTCCTTTTCGGTGATGCAGCACGCGGTCAAGAGTCTGAAGCTGAAGATGAACGTGATTCGCGTGGAGGGTCACGAGGCTGTGCCTTCACGGGCGAACGATCTTGCCGTCCTGGATCCGCTCGATCGTCCCCTTGGGCGGTTTCCTCGTGGGGTTGCCGCGTCTGAGACTGGGGCGGCGTCCGTGTTGTTCATCAAGAAGGCCGTGGAGTTGGCGCAGCTGGGTTGTATCGACGGCATGGTCACAGCCCCGATCAACAAAGAGGCGATCAACATGGCCGGATGCCATTTTCCCGGCCATACGGAGCTGCTGGCAGACCTGACCAAGACACAGGACTCCGGCATGATGATTATCGGCGGGCCGCTCCGAATCATGTTCGTCACGACCCACGTCGCCATCAAAGACTTGCCGTCCCTCCTCACCCAAGCCAAGATCGAAAAAGCCATCAGATTGGCTCATGTGGCCCTGAAAGACTTGTTCGGGATTCATAAACCGAGAGTCGGTGTCGCCGCGTTGAATCCTCATGCAGGAGAACATGGACTGTTCGGGGACGAAGAAGCGCGGATCATTCTCCCGGCGGCTCGTGCGGCGCAGGCCCAGGGGATTCGCGCCAGCGATCCCTTGCCGGCCGATACCCTGTTCGGCAAGGCGGCGAGAGGCGATTACGACGGCGTGGTGGCCCTGTATCACGACCAGGGGTTGATTCCCTTAAAACTTGTTGCGTTCGGTACTTGTGTGAACCTGACGGTGGGATTGCCGATCATTCGCACTTCGGTCGATCATGGGACCGCGTTCGATATTGTGGGGAAAGGCATCGCAGACCCCGGCAGCCTGGTCGAGGCGATCACGCTGGCCGCGACGTTAGCCAAGAGACGGTGAAGGGTCTATCCGGTCTGTCTGGTCTATCTCGTCTGTCTGATTTTCAAGTTTGGACCGAACCAGATAGACCAAATGGACGAGAAAGACGGGATAGACCAAATAGACCAGACCGACCATCGCAAGAGGAGCATATTGATGACCAACCAGTCGGGTGCGACGCGAGACATGCTACAGAAGCAGTTGAAAGATTTGGACCTGATTTTTTCAGAGACCATGGAGACGCTCAACACGGTTGCCGGAGCCGAACGACTCGTCAAATGGAAAGCCAGAACGGTTGCGCTCCTCACGGAATCTCTGGGACCGAAGGAAGGGCAGAAGTTTGCAGCGCTGCAGCCGGGGCCTTCGTTTACCAACGACTTGGTGGAAGAGTTTACGGATCTCATCGACTATTTCAAAACGCCGCTGCTCGATCTGGTGAAACAACTGGCGCAAGCTGCGCCTCCTCTTTCCGGCGGGAATTAACTGGTGTCGATTCCTGATCTTCCTCCTCCGCTCAAGCGGCTCGGCCAAAACTTTCTCATCGATCCTAACATTGTGCGCAAAATCGTCGCATTGGCGGATCTGAGCCCCAGCGACCATGTCTTAGAAATTGGTCCAGGCCGCGGCGTCCTGACAGAGATGCTGAGTCACGCAGCCGGTCGGGTGACGGCGGTTGAACTGGATCCACGGCTTCATGCCTATCTCGAGACCAGACAGACGGAGATTCCGAATGTGGAATTGGTCTGCGATGACGCATTGGCCTATCCCGTCGAGCGCCTGCCGCTAGGGACGGTCGTTGTCGCCAATTTGCCCTACTACATTTCGACCCCGCTGCTCTTTCGATTACTCGACCAGCGTGGCCGGTTTCCTCGCATGGTGCTCATGCTGCAGAACGAAGTGGCCGATCGACTGGTGGCTCAGCCGGGCGGGTCGGACTATGGCGTCCTCTCCGTGATGGCGCAGTATGCTGCCGATATCACCAAATCGTTTCGTGTCTCAGCTCAGTGTTTCAGGCCTAGGCCGGACGTGGGCTCGGC
>JBDSKU010000129.1:0-4335 GCA_039916745.1 Nitrospiraceae bacterium | reverse complement strand
CTGCAGATAAAAAACTGCCACCAATAGCGCACAGCCTGCTGGTAAGGTATAGACCGTAGCCAGAGTTATCCCAGTGATCATATTGTTCGATCTTGCTGTTTCGGAGGGCCTTTCCTGACACACCAGGTAAGAGCGCGAGGCGCATGGCATGGTCGTCCGACAATATCTTGTGGTTGCAGGATAGGCTCTTGCGCACTCCAATGCCGCCGTCGAGAATTGCCACTTCCACTTTATCTTGTGCAGGCCAGTACTGGCCGCAGTATTCAAACTCTCCGCTCTCGCTATGCTCAACCGCATTTCTCATTATCTCACGAAGGGCATAAGCGAGAGTATCAACGAGGCGGGATCTCTGCGCCCGCGTCAGGAGTTGAGCGAGCCTCTGAGCATCAGTATCTAGTACATCACCGACGTGATAGTTTTTCTTAGCGGCCTCTCTGATTAACGACTCTACGGAAACGATTGTCATTGGCAGGTACGTATCACTCCCCTTTGCTTCACCAGGCTTATTGCCAAAGTGCAGATTGAAGGCCTCGAAGAAACCCATATGAGCAGGGTAACTATGGTCTCGAAAGTTCATTGCAGTGAAGCGAGATCGCGGCTTGGAATTTCTAAACTTTCGGATATTTGCCGAAAGGAAAAGTAGAGGGAAAGGTTCTATCCAGTCCATGTCTTTAAAGTCGAACGCATAGTGTTCGCTATCAGGCAAGCAATGGAGATCACTCACCCACCGCAGAGTGCCTTTCAGATTTTGAAATCGTGGAACGATAATTTTCTGCAAGTCCAAGGTGTCGTCCGTGATGATTCTGCGGTTTAAATGACTGTCTGGTTAGCTCGATTGACGCATTTACCAGGTCTGGTATCAGAAGTGGCTCTGTAATGCTGTTAGTGCGTTGCTCCCCGCTGCCCTATTCAATAATCAGCCCCAACCGGTCAGGCGTTAGATGATACTCAGAGCATGGATGTGCTCGCTGTGCCTGTTGACCTGGGAAAGGAATAATCCGCTACAGTGATCTCGGACCGTGCAGTGGGAACATACCTCAAGGTATTCATTCTTGAAGTCGGAAATGCTCTTCCGTGCAAAACTCCAGAGCGATTGGGGGAGCAAGCAGAGTTGCAAGTTGTAGATGGACACATTCATGCGACGGAGGTAGAGATATTTCACCGCCTCACCAAGTGAGTCCATGTACTCCACTGGGTCGATCCACAGTTCCTCCCAATTCTTCTTCACGTACCCCATATTCTCTAGCCCCATGAAGGCAACATGTACGGCAAAAGGGAAATTCCAATAGATGAATTCGGCGAGCTGTTTGAGACGGGGAATCGATTGCTTGTGCAGAACAATTCTGATTTCGACTGCTAGCCCAGTCTCGGCTGCATTGTACAAGCCCTCCACCGTTTCATCGAACGCTCCCTGTGCCTGGACGATGTAATCGTGGACTCCTGCCACGTCGGCATAGAGAGGGATGGCAGAAATGAACGAAGGGTGCTTCACTTCTGCGATTCGGCGAACAAAGCTAAGATCCTTGTAGAGACGCCCATTCGTCAGCATGTGGATGTGGGTCGTAGGCAGTTTGTCTTTCGTGGCTTGAAGGAGTCGCATCAGATCGGGCCCAAGCAGGGTGGGCTCACCACCGGTCATCCCCATATATTCCGGAGGCGCCTGGATTAGAGCCAACATCTTGAGGTTCTCCTCGACGAGATGGCTATCGTCAACTTCTTTCGGTGGCTGTGAGCACATCAGGCAGTTACTGTTGCATCTGTCTGTGGTGAATATGGTGTTGTGAGGTGATTCAGGCCTAAAGATGATCCGGATGAAGCCTGAACCTGGCTCTATGGTGACGATATACCCCTCTCTGTACCCTTCCGTAGATTGTACGCGAGCTGCAGGGATGCCAGCGGCGGCAAGCCTGTCGAACAGAGCAGGTGAATCTGTGATAACGGCAGCGAAAACCTTGAATTGCGCTAGGTCAGCATTTTCTCTTGATAGTGAGGCAACGAGAGCTAGGTCTGTATGGCTTATCGAGTTAGCAGAGCAGTCATGAGTCAGCCGCACTGTGACGCGATGATTCAGGCCAGCCGTATTGCCGTATGTGGTTAGTTTGATAGCCATGGGACTTTGGGTAACTTCATCTCTTCTCTGTTGGCCTGATTGATCCAGGACCAAAATATTTCATCGGTCTCATTGTTCCCCTGTCGAATTAACTCGAAGATGTGCCGAATGATCGCCATGTTCTTTTTGCAGAACCCACTCGACGCACGATTCCCAAACATATCGCCTTGGGTCGCATAGTGGTAGACAGGGTCCGCCCCGCAATAGGGCTGGAGGGCACAGTCCGCACAGCCAGCTAACGCTTCGTTGCAGGACGCAGCGGCGATGGTTTGCATGCGCTCACCGAAAAATATCTGCTCATAGGAATTGTCGAGCACGTTCCCCAGTCGAAAGCTCGTATCGTTCATTTCCGCTAACATGCGAGCCTCGTCGGAAGCGTATACTTCCCCGTCATAGTTGTAGGCTACAGCACTGAACCCAGCGCCTGCGGGAGACTGCAAGTCCACATAGCCGTTGGGGAAAGGCGTCAGGATTTTTGTCAAAAGTAACGTGGCAAATCCCTCTGCAAACGAATGTTCCTGTCTATTCAGCTCAAGGATGTAATCCAATGCCTTTTTGTAAAACTCGACGAACTCTTCGCTGGAATACCCAATTGCCTTCATTGTCTTCGTTGCGAAGCCAAATGGACTGAGCGACCGCAAGACAATGGACCCCAGATTCAGACGAAGATATTCATCGATGATCTCCCTCGGGTACGCCAGACTCTCTTTCGTGGTTGTCATTAGCACGGAAACATTTTCGCGCCCGAGTGCCTCTTGGGCGCGACGGAGGTTGTATTCCATAAGAGCGTGTGAGCTACCTCGGCTGCAAGGGCGGTTATGGTCGTGGAGGAAGGCGGGGCCGTCCAGCGAGGACGAGATTTTGATGTTGTGCTCCTTGAAGAACAGTAGGTGGGCATCAGTGAGATTCGATAGGTTCGTGCAGATGACGAAATCGATGCATTTGCCGATCGATCGATTTCTCTCTGTAGCGTACAGAACGATGTCCTGGACCAACGGAAAATTCAGGAGGGCTTCTCCTCCCTGAAATTCACAAGTCACCGCACGGGCAGGTACGCGCAACATAAGATCGACTGCTCTATGGGCCATCTCAGGCGTCATATCGTATCGCGTCTTGTCTTCGCTCTGGCGAGATACCTGACAATAGGGACAAGAGTGATCACAGCGAAGCGAGACGACAAAGAGATGGAGCTTGGTAAATCCCTCCAAGAAGGACTTCTTGGTTCTATACTTGGACGCCATAACCCGGAGATGATCGGAGGAGCGAGTGTCAGAGACGAAGTACTTGGCCCGGAGGTCGAGGTAGTCTGTACCAGTAGTACTGAGCTGCTTCTGAATGAGTCGTTCGAAGGTATCCGGGGGGATGATTTTAAACTCCCCCCAATCATTCGTGAGCAGAACAGAGTCCTTGTCCAGACGCATGAACCGGAAGGGAAGAAGGCTATAGGTCGTCAATGAGGACACATATTCCTGAATCATGTGGAACTCTTTGTGTGCCATCAGCGTTTCCTTTACCCCAATTTCTCCTGACAGCTTCGATCTAGAAAATAATTCCAAAACTCAAGCAGCATAGTTCTGATTTCTTCGGGTGTCGTCATCAGAGGCATGACCGAAACAAGCAAACGATCACTAGCGACTGGGGCGGTAGAAACTCGACAGTGCTCCTTAAAAGCTGCCTGAGTGGCCGCGAGTGCGCTTCGTGAATAGATCGTGAGGCAAACGGTGCGTGAAATAGCGGGGGGATTGGAGGAGTCGAAGGATGCCATCTGATGAAGTCCTCGACTCCGAAGTTACGAAGTGCAAGAGGGTAATTGGTTGTCGTCTGCCTGTGGCTTTGGAATGCCTTCCATGAAGGCTTTGGTCACGAGAGCCTCTCTGACTGCATGCGTCTCGCTGAGGATCATTCCACGGACACGGAAGTCCACCAGGCTGTTACAGAAATCAGCACATGCGGCCTGAAGGTCGGTAGACGTTGAAGAAACCTTTGGACGCAACTCCACCGAGAGGCGATTTTCGGGTGTGCTATCGAGAAAGATATAAAAACGGTCGGTAAACCAATAGGCAGTCTTGAAGATCGCTGTATCGCCGTATAGCTCGCGGTCAATCAGAACTTGTGCATACTCACCTAGGGTATCGGTTCCTAAGCCAGGCCACACAGTTTTGTAACTCCCCCTACCGTGAGGAGTAGTGTGAATGATGAGAAGCGTGGGAGCTGTGAGAGAAATG
>JBDSKU010000128.1:0-3476 GCA_039916745.1 Nitrospiraceae bacterium | reverse complement strand
AATGTGCAGGCTTGGATTCGATTGCCGTTCGGTTTGGCGTACAGTTTGATTCCGTTGGCCGCAGGAGTCGGCATCACGGTTGGAGGCTGCATGCTCGATGTGGCCGGGACCGGCAACGGCAACGGGGCGCTTTGCCAACTCTCGGTCGTCGGACTGGAGGCCTGCTTGCCGAAACTTGAAACTACGATTCAGCGGCTTTGGCAGGATTGATTTGCCGACGGGCTTCGGAAGGTGTTCAGAGATTTCGCCAGGAGCATGGCGTCGCAGCTCGTGGTGGCATGAATCAGGGTACACGATAGGGGAGAGCTTCCCTGAAAATGTTCACAGTCCGTTTTCGTTCTGCACGAGGAGTCTAAACATTAAGTGGCCCTGTGACCTTCTTAAGTGAGCAATCCAGTGGTGGTTGGACGAACGGACTACTGATCTTTGTGGGGGATAAGCGATGGGTCTTGACGGGATGAGTTTACTTCCTTTGTTTCCTCGGTGTGTTTTTGCCCAGAGCAAGACAAATGACCTCTGCTACACCCGCATCCAATAGAAGCTTTCTGCACGCCATAAACGTCGCGCCCGTGGTTACAACATCGTCCAGAAGCAAGATGACTTTTCCGGTGACTTTGGATAGCTATTTGAATGCTAGAGAGGTGTTCGTCAATTGTATTTCCCGTGTGCGCATTCTGTCTTAATAGTCTTGAGGAGGTAATTGACTGATGTCGCCGCAACGACGAAGCGGCGTCCGCTCGCCCGTTCTCGGCAAGGCGCTTAGCTAACTCACGGAGCGCGGGGTTGTAATTGCCTGCTTCGCAGGATGGGGCAATTGCAATGGGAATTCCTGGATTAAGAATCTCGTCCAGCTTTGGGAAGTATCGGTCGACCGCGTACGATGTAGTTCCGAATATGACTGCGTTCTTTACGGATTTGGCAGGATCGTAATTATCCAAAGCCCAAATCGTATAAGGTAATGGCAGGAGGGATATCCAATGCGCTAGTCGTTCATTGTCCTTTCCATAGTCGCTTTTCTTTCCGATTAGTTTTTGAACCAGGCCCCCCAGTTGATCGGAATATTCTATCGGCATCTTTACAGTCTTCCAGTTCGTCATGCGGTGAGCGTTTGCGATCCCTTTGAGCATGGATGCGAATCCTATACTGAGTCTTCCCGTCCGGATTTGTTTTTAAACCTTCCAAGCATTCGGTTGTCCCTTCGATCCAACCTTCATAGCTATAGTCATCGCGAAGATGTCTCACCCTGGTGCCCTCAGGGAAAGGTTTCCAGCCGGTCATGCTTGTACCTCAATTGAGTACGACGTTTCGCGCACAATAAGAAGAATACCGCTGGCACTTAGGTGAGAATGGGGAAAGGCACTGAGAGTTGTTTTCATCAGCCGCTAGACTGACTCGACATCTGTAATAATGGTATGCAATCCACTCGCTCCTGCTGGTTGTGGTCGGATAATTTCTGCAATCTGTAGCTGTCCTTTGGTGTCCGTTGCGCGGACGACGGTTTGGAACTTGCCCCGCTTGGGCGGCTGCCATGTGTAGTTCCAGACGACCCAGGAGTAGGGCGACATGGGCGGTTCAATCGTACATTCGTTCCACGTACGACCTGCATCAAAGCTCAATTCGACTTTGCTAATGGAGTTGGGGCCGCCGAAGGCGATGCCGCGGAAGAGCTGTTCCTGTCCGCGGATCGTTTGGTAATGGCCGGGGCTGTCGATGCGTGAAAAGATTTTGATGGTGCCGTCGTCCGTCCAGCCTTTGCGCTGCCAGTAGCCTTGATAGTCTCCCGGATAGACTTCGATTTCAGTGATCCATTTGACGTTCTTGATGCCGTAGAGTCCCGGTACGATGAGCCGGATGGGAAAGCCATGTTCCTTTGGCAGTTTCTCGCCGTTCATCAGGAAGGCCAGCATGACGTCGTCTTGCATCGCGCGGGTGAACGGAATGCTATCGTCATAGCCATCGATGCCACGGAAGATCACGTCGCGGGCGGTCTCTTCATCGGCGCCAGCCTCTCGTAGGAGTTTCTTGAGCGAGATCCCGCGCCACGTCGCGGTGCCCATACTGTCGCCGCCGGGAAGGGTGTCGATGCACATGAGGGTGGAGATCTGATCGTAGGAATCACGGTTCAAGATATCACGCCAACCCAGCGCCAGCGGCGTTTTCACTTCCCCTTTGACGCGGACTTTCCATTGTTCGATATCGACGTCTCGCGTCATGGAGATGGCGCTGTCGGCATAGTTGACGACATAGAATTTTGCATTGGGCGTGAAGTAGGTGGTGTCGCGAGAGGGAATGGCAAACATCCGACCGAAGACGGATCCGACGGCGTCGCAGCCGCCAGTCAACGCAGCGATCGTTCCAAGTCCGGTGGCCTTCAGTAATGTTCGGCGTGAGAATGGCATGTACCCTCCGATCAGGATTCAGCTCCTCGTTATTATGGTACGGGGATATAAGCGACCGCAATAATCTCTTCAAGTCATTGTAGTAGGCGCGGCCCTGGCTGGTCCAATGTTGATGTGACGGGCTCGGGTGTCGGTATAGATGAATGACATGAAAGCGCAGCAGGCGGTGCTCAAAAAGATGGCGGGCAACTAAATTGGGGCGCAGAGGCTGGTGGGCAGCGGGTCGCACAAGAACAGCAGTTGATGGCGGTGCAGTCCGCTCGTCACTTCGCGGACCAGCAGTATCAATGGGGGCAGCTATATTGATGTGTTGAGCAGTCAGCGAAGTATCCTTGATGCGGAATTGGGGTCGATGCGTTTGCGGCAGACTCAGGGAGTGTCGGTCTTCTAGTCCTGCAAGGCCGGAGAAGGATGGTTCGTGAAAAGTCATCCAGGGACTATTTCCCGAAGCCGAGTCTGCGTAATAGGAATAGGGCAGGGGTATTCGTTGCGCAGTAGCGCACGGGTTGTTGGACGCAAGAGTCTAAGATTTAGATAGTTACCTACATAGAGTTTTCATTTCCAGTGAAATAAGTCTTGTCTGATGCGGGAATGGCCAATATGTCGTCGGAATTTCATTTAGCGACATCAAGTCGAGTAGATATGGTGGAATTTTGTCGAAGAGCGCGATAGTGTAGAACGCTCAGTGATGCATGGACACAGGCGATTTATATTATTTGATAATTATTTCATCAGACATGTAAATGATGCTTGACTCTCAGGTGGGGGCTTTGCTATCTTCCCACCTGTTCGCAGGGTGCTTGTGCTTCTTGCCTCGGTAGCCGCGTGCGAGTGTTGCGGTGAGGGCATGCGGTTTTAGGGAATACCCAACCATTAAATTTGGTAAAAGGGTCCCTTGACACGCTTCGGTGCACGGAGTATAGTGCACGGCTCGCGTGACAAGTGCTTTCGTTCTTTGACAACTGAATAGAGAATGTTGAGCAATGGTGTAAGTGTATTGAAGTGGTGGCCCTTGGTCCAAATTCTAAGAACACCTTTATGAGAGTTTGATCCTGGCTCAGAATGAACGCTGGCGGC
>JBDSKU010000127.1:0-8834 GCA_039916745.1 Nitrospiraceae bacterium | reverse complement strand
GTCCTTTCTGAGACCTGAATCGTCAGGCGTCGGACTCAGACTATAGAGGCGTTTAGGCCCCACCGCATAGCGCCATTCGGCCTTGGAGCTCTATCCTAGGTGATATGTGGCGTGGAGGAAATGATCTCGGGCTGTGGCATCCGTTGGTTATGAGGTGGGGTTCGCGAGGGATTTTCGCATTGCGGCGAGGGTCTTGGCATCTAGGCCGGCCGCCGTTAATTCATCGTCTGTGGCAGCAGCGATATTGGCCAAGCTGCCATATTGTTTGAGCAGGCGGGTTTTGGTGACCTCGCCGATGCCGCGTACGCGATCGAGTGGAGAGGCCAGCATGGACTTGCTCCTCAGTTTGCGATGGAAGGTGATCGCAAATCGATGAGCCTCGTCGCGAATACGTTGGACGAGATGGGTGGCCGGAGAGTTCGCGCGCAGTAGAATGGGGTTTTTCCGGCCAGGCAGGAAAATCCGTTCCTCCTTTTCACCGCGTGCTTTGGCCAATCCCATAATGGCCAGGTCCTGATGGCCGACTTGTTTCAGTCCTTCCATGGCCGCGGCGAGCTGGCCGAGCCCTCCATCGATGAGGATGAGATCCGGGCGCGCGAGATGCTCGCTGTCTCCGTAGCGGCGTGTGACGACTTCCTGCATGCTGGCGAAGTCGTTCGCGCCGGTGACGGTTTGGATGGTGAATCGCCGATAATCCGCTTTCTTCATCTGGCCATCTTCCCACACGACCATGGATGCGACGGACTGATGGCCCATCGTATTCGAAATGTCGAACCCCTCGATACGCCGAGGCAGAACATCCAGTCGGATGAGCCGCTTGAGTTCTTCGACGGCCTGCCGTCCGACTTCTTCGTCTCGCAGGTGGTTGGCGGCGGCGGCGGCGGCATTTTCCTCTGCCAGGAGGAGCAATTGGTGTTTCACGCCGCGCTCAGGCGCCACGACGCGGACGGCGTTTCCGCGTTTTCCTGAGAGCCATTCTTCGATAACCATGACGTCGTCGAGTTCGGTGGGAATGAGCAGCTCTTTGGGCGGTTGGCCATCTTTGTTGTAGAACTGCTCAATGGCCGATCGGACCAGTTCTTCGTCTAAGGCGTCGGCTGAATGGGGCCAAAAGAAATCTTTACGTCCAATGAGGAGTCCTCCACGCACGAAGAGAATCTGGAGGTCGACAGCCGTGCCTTGCCGCGCCAGGCCAATCACGTCCTGGTCGGTCGTCGTCGTTTGAGTGATGCGTTGTTTCTCCAGCGTGCGTTCGATGTTGAAGAGCCGGTCTCGCAGGCGAGCCGCCTCTTCGAATTCCTCCCGCTCCGCCGCCGCTTCCATCTGGTTCCGCAAGTCGTCCAGCAACTCATGGTCGCGCCCTTCGAGGAACTGGCGGACCTGGGCGACGATGTGATGGTAGTCCTCTTTCGATTGATTGCCGGTGCAGGGCGCCATACAGCGTTTGATCTCGAATTCGATACAGGCCCGCTCCGCTTTGCCGTCGATGTCGATCGTGCACGTTGCCAAGGGAAAGGCCTTCTTGATGACTTTCAAGGTCTCCCGCAAAGCGCCTGCCGGCGTGTAGGGGCCATAGTAGAGCGCCCCGTCCTTTTGTACGCGGCGTACGATCGACAGGCGAGGGAAGTCTTCTTTGATCGGCAAGCGGAGGTAGGGGTATTGTTTGTCGTCCCGTAAGATGACGTTGAAACGGGGCCGATGCTGCTTGATCAGATTGCTTTCCAGAATCAGCGCTTCGAGCTCTGAGCGGGTGACAATCGTTTCGAGGTCTGCGATGTGGCCGACCAGGACGGCATTTTTCGGGGAATGGTCGGTCCCTTTCTGAAAGTAGGACCGTACGCGGTTGGAGAGAACCGATGCTTTCCCGATGTAAAGCAGTTCGCCCTGTGCGTCCCTGAATAGATAGACCCCTGGCTGATCTGGGAGGTGGTCGAGTTTCGATTGAAATTCTGCAGAAGTAGTCATCAGTTGTCAGCCTTCAGCGGTCAGCAAGAATAGAATGCCTTCAGGCAACATCCTACGGTCCGAGACCATCTGGAGCAACGTGTCCGATGGATTACGGCTGAAAGCCGATCGCTGAAGGTGGGTGGCTCACTTAGCGCAGCCCCCGTACGAACGACGGACTGAGGCTTCCCCTGGCGACTTCCGCGACCGGGCCCTTCATCGTGAGACTGAAGTCGGGGGCGACTTCGATGTTGAGCTGGCCTCCCGGCATCTTCACCGTGACGGGACTCTTCACCAATCCGAGCCGGACCGCCACACTTGCAGCGGCACAGGAGGAGGACCCGGAGGCCTGGGTTTCACCGGCCCCCCGTTCCCAGATGAGGATGAAGATTTCTTTCGGGCCGGTTGGCACGGCAAGTTGCACGTTTATACGCTTTGGGAACAGGGGATGGTTCTCCAACGCCGGCCCTAGCGTCACAAGATCTTCTCGCGACCAGGACTGTCCTGCTGGTTTGAAGACGACGCAGTGGGGATTGCCGACGCTGACACCTGTGAAGATGAGCGACTGGCCTGCGGCGTCGATGGGCTGTTCGATCAGTTCGCTGGTCGTGAGGGTGCAGGGGAGTGCCGCCGGCTGGAATGTGGCCCGGCCCATTTCAACGATCACGGCGCTGGCGTCCCCATGCCGGTCGACATGTAGATCGATCGTGACCAGCCCGCCCTTGGTTTCAACGGTGAAATGTGTTTTTTTCGTCTTGCCGGTGGCATGGAGATAGCGGGCGAAGATCCGCAGGCCGTTGCCGGACTTTTCCGCTTCACTACCGTCTGGATTGTAGATGCGCAGGCCGAAGTTCGCTTTTTTTGATGGCACCAGCGCAAGAATTCCATCGCTGCCCAGTCCCCAGTTGCGGTCGCAGATGGATGTGATTCTTGAAGGGGTGAGCGAAAAGGACAGGTCTTTGGGATCCATCACAATATAGTCATTGCCCAGCCCATGTCCGCGAAAGAAACCGTTCTTCATCCTGACTCCTTTGGTATCTCGTCGTTCGTGAAGCGTGAAGCGGGGGAACAATACTGTGGCTGGACCAGAATCGTCAATGGGGTGAGTCGGGGCTAGGGCCTGAATCGGTGGCGCATTCTTCACGAGCGACGAACGACGAGCGACGCTTCACGAGGTTCATACGATCTTCACACCGGGAGGTCGTTCGATGAGTTCGATCTCGTAGCCATCGGGGGCATCGATGAAGATGAAGCGGCTGCCGGATGATGTGTGGGTGGGACCGTCCGTGATCGTGACGCCCCTTGCTGTGAGGGCCGTGATGGTGTCGTCCATGTTCTCGACTTGAAAGGCCAGATGGACCAGATCTTCCTGAACTCTCACGGGTCCACTTGGTGGAAAACTCGTCAGCTCAATCAGCTCGTCGCTATTGGGAACTTTCAGAAACGCCAGTTGTGATCCACGAGGCGAGGTCTTCCGCTCAATCACGTCGAGGCCCAGGATGGTCGTATAGAACTGAATCGTCTGATCCAGATCGCTGACACGCATGCGGGTATGGAGAAGCTTGGTGACTTTCATGGGGCCCATTTTAATTAGGATAAGCCGTCAGCTTTCAGCACTCAGCTGTCAGTCTTCTGAGATTATAATCTAATAATTGAAAGCCGATGGCTATGCTTTTTTCTCCCTTGTCGGGCCATTGGTCTTGCGGAGCAGTATTTCGGCGCTGCCGGGAATCAGAAAGTTCGGCATGGGGCCGATTTCCTGAAAACCGTTCTTCAGATAGAAGGCACGAGCTGTCGCATTGAAATCGGAGACGCAGGCAAAGAGGTTCTTCGTTCTGGCGAAGACGGAACGCTCCACCTGAGCCAGGAGGGCGGCCCCGATGCCTATTTTTCTTGTTCCTTGGGCTACACCGAGCAGTTCCAGATAATCACCCAGTAAAAACTTCTCGCGAATGAGCGCAACCCCGGCGATCTTCCCCTCAACCAGGGCCACGAAGCTTTCGCGCCCCGGTGGCAGCGGGCAGAAGATGCGGTTCCAATCCGTACCGGTATAGCCCAATGTTTTCCAAGGCTCGGAGTCCGCTAAGAGCTGCACGACGGCGTCACGGTCCTCCGCCTGCATCGGTCTGATGTACGGCATGGTCATGGAGCGGCCTGGCCATTACAGATGAGGAGATTGCTCATGGTCATGGGGATGAGGCGTCGCTCCGGTAGGAGATGTTCCTGGAGGTCTTGCACGACTTCGTGCGTATGTCTGCCCTTCCCGTTGGCATGCATTACGATCACGCTGCCCTTCCGGACCAATCGCTTCAGCCGGTCTTCAATCTGGATTGCCGTAATCGTCGGGTCGGGATCGCCGGACACCACATTCCAGAGAATGAACTGCAGGCCAAGGGCACGGGCCACGTTGACCGTGTCGTCGTTGAATTCCCCATAGGGAGGGCGAAACAGGGTCGCGTCATGATGGTATTTGGTTTTGAGCAGACGAACCGGGCCGAGGATTTCTTGTTTCTGCTCGTCCGCCGAATGGAGCGGCAAATGGGTATGGACTTCTCCATGGGTGCCGATTTCAAAGAAGGGAACCCGGAGGAGGGCTTGCACTTGCTGGTCATGCTTCGCCATCCATTTTCCCGACATGAAGAAGGTGGCAGGGATCTTCTGCTCAACCAAATAATCGATTAAATCCTGATCGTAACCTGCCCCTTTCCGTACCGGGCAGAGGTCGAACGTCAGGGCGACTCCGGGACAGGAGGAGGGCCCAGATTTGATCACCTGGGCCTGTACGAAGGGAGGCAGCGCCTGGGCAAGCAACATTGCGAAGATCAGGCACAGCATGGCAGGCGAGTAGCGCGGGTGCATGGTGGCAAGTATACCCGAATCTAGCAGGTTGCTCAAAATGACCGTCTAGCGAGGCCGCAGCGAGTGAAGGGCCGAGGCGTACCCTCTGGGGCGCACGGTGCGACGAATAAGGAGCACCAAGTCCGTACGCGCCGCCGAGTGGTGAGGCGGCCTGGTCCCCGTTGAGGGTCTGAACGATGCGAGAACGACGCTGGCGGACGTTTTCCGCAGCCTGTGTGAAGGCGATGCCGAGTTGACGCTCTAAATCTCCCGCTGGTACGGTGGATGTATGACGTTACCCAATTGGAAAATCGGCCGTGCTCTCGGCATCCCGATTCACATACATGCTTCCTGGTTTGCGGTGTTTTTCTTTGTCACCTGGTCCTTGGCGACGGGCTATTTGCCTGAGATGCTGCCCGGCCTGTCGGCTCCACGCTATTGGGGGATGGGTGGTCTTGCCGCGCTCTTGCTGTTTCTCTCCGTCCTGTTGCATGAACTGGGACATTCCTATGTGGCGTTGCGTTACCAGATTCCAATCAGGCAGATCACCCTGTTCATCTTCGGCGGGATGGCGCATATGGGGAAAGAGCCGCCTACTCCACGGGCTGAATTTTTGATTGCGATGGCGGGACCGCTGGTGAGCTTGGTCTTGGGTGTCGGTTGTCTCGGAGGATCGATGGCAGTGGAATCCTTATCGGCACGATCGGGGTTTCAGGGGCTTGTCGTCCTGGGAGGATTGCTCGGCATGGTGAATGTGCAGCTCGGGATTTTCAATCTGATCCCGGGGTTTCCGTTAGATGGCGGAAGGGTCTTACGCGCCGGACTGTGGGCCTGGAGCAAGGACTTTGATCGTGCGACCGGTCAGGCCGCGCTGACGGGAATTGGATTCGGTGTGGCGCTTGGGTTGACCGGCGCGGTCTTGATGGTAGGGCCCTGGTTCGGTGCCCGGGAAGATTCCATCGCGACAGACGGGGGCTGGCTCATCTTCATCGGCGCCTTCCTGTTTTCGGCGGCGCTGGCCAGCAGACGGCAAGCCACGATGCGGACTTCGTTCGCGTCGGTGACCGTTCGCCAGGTGATGGTCCACCCGGTCGTACTGGTGCCACCGGACATGACGGTGCAGGATGCAGTCGATCAGTACTTTGTCGCGCATGGATTTAGTGGATTCCCTGTTTGTGAGGAGGGGCAGGTGCTCGGAGTGGTCACCGTGGGAGATGTGCACGCTGTTTCGACGGCATTGTGGCCGTGGCGCCGCGTGCGCGACATCATGAGTCCCGTGTCGCAGGCGTTCTGTATCCCCCCGGACTGGTCTATCATGCAGGCGATGGAGCGAATGGTTCAGGGCGGGTGGGATCGTCTTGTCGTGATGGAAGAGGGAGCCATCGTCGGACTCATCACTAGATCGGCGATCGCACACTTCTTGGAGCTGCACAGAGCGTGAAACGTAAAACGTGAGACGTGAAAGGTGGGATGGACGCGTCAGGAGATTGAACAGGCGTTCCCTCCTACGCCTCTCGTTTCACGTTTTACATCTCACGTCTTACGCTTAATCGTTCGTGCGGGCGATGGAAATGTTCTGCGCGATGGAAATACGCAGGAGGTGGACCACCAGCAGGAATCCATAGACGACGCAGAAGAACTTAAAGGTGGCGCGGTAGAAGTCTGTCAACAGGATGGGGAGGCAGAGCGCAAAGAGCAGACTGGCGATGAGCGTCATAAAGGTCAAGCGCTTGCAGAACTCATGGGACGGTTCCCGTCCGATTGCTTTGAGTGCACGGGCATAACGCTCGGCTCGTTGAAGCTTGGCGGCCTGCAGCGCCGTCTCCCCTATGCCCCAGTAGCGCAAACGGAAGTAGCCAGCCAGAATCAAGAGCCACGGTAATGCCCACAGAGGCCAATAGGCTGTTCCCCCGTACGTTTCGCTGCTGATCAAGGTGGCGAAGGAGGGGGCATAGAGTAACCCCAGCACCAACGGCAGGATGCGCTCATCGCTCGGACGTTCACCCTCCGGTCCTCCATGAATCAGTTCCCGTTCAAAGAGTGGGTAGCCGTACTTCAGCACAACGAGGGCGATGGCGGCGCTCATGGTTTTGTCCGGAACATACCGGATAAAGTTCTGGAACCAGTTGACGCTCCACCAACTCAGGCTTTCCCCCCAGGTAAATCCGAAGAAGGATTCGAGGTAGAGGTGTGCTGTTTGCTCCCATTGGAGCACGCGCTGGCTCACGGACTCGGCGACCTCAGGATTCAAGGCAAAGGTTATTTGTTCATGTAACGCAGCTTGGACGAACGTTCCCGGCAGACTCATGACGATCGCGCCACCGACTCCGAAGATGTAGAGGAACCAGGCATGGGAGAAGGCGGAACTGCGTCCCGTGCGAAGATATTTTTGAAAGCCTGTCTGCCTGGCCATCCAGCCCCAATAACATGCGCCGACGATGTTCACGAGCGACCAGGGGAAAATCACCACATCCGCTCCGGTTTCCGGGTACAGCAACCAGTTCACGACGGAATTCGAAAGGAGGGCGACGATGGCTCCCCACCAGGGACCCAAGAGGAAGGAGACCAGCGCTGTTCCAGTCATGTCGAGGAACAGGATACTCTCCAGATGGCGGCTCAATGTGAGCCCAACATAGTTGAGAAGCAGTCCTGCTGCGACGATCACGCTGGTTTCGTACAAGAGGAGGTAGGAGACACCGCGTAATGGCTTCGACGAAAAGAAATCGATCGTGGAAGACGAACCGGAGACCGGACGTTCGGCTGGGGAAAGCGACGGGCGTTCCTTTTTCGCAGTCAGCCGGTACCGGAAATTCAGCAGTCTCTCTATGACGGTCAATGTGGCTGCGATGAAGCCCAACACGGTGCCACCGAACATGAGAATGTCTTTACCGAAGTCTTCTGGCATGAGTTGGTTCCCTTATAGTACCGGTTGCCATTCTAGCCACGAAGGGATATCCCCGCCAGCAAAAGTCCAGAAGCCGACAGGCTGATCTGGTCTGTCTGGTTCATCTGGTCTATCTGGTTAGTCTGGTTTAACCAAATAGACAAGAAAGACAAGATAGACCAGAGCAACCAGCCTGTTATTCTATGCAGGCGGACCATTGGGCAAGGGCGGGTCTGACTGAGCGGCTCTCGTGGCTGCGGCGGACAGCACCTGCGCCTGTTGTTGGAGGAGGTGGGCGACCTCGGCGCCGATCAGCAAGAGGGCCGCTGAGTAGTAGACCCATAAAAGCAGTAGAATGACTTCCAAGAGGGATCCATAGAGGTGGGCATATACGGTCGCATAGGTGATATAGGTCACGAATAGGAGTTTGGCTGCGACCCAGAGAAGACTGAATGTCAGCGCCCCGATCATTGCCTCACGCCACTGCGGCCGTCGCCGTGGAACGAGCCGATATAATCCCGTGACCGTGAGAAATGCCAGCGCGAAA
Source organism: Nitrospiraceae bacterium (assembly GCA_039916745.1). Lineage (GTDB taxonomy): Bacteria > Nitrospirota > Nitrospiria > Nitrospirales > Nitrospiraceae > Palsa-1315. The sequence goes on along the minus strand of JBDSKU010000127.1, from coordinate 621 downwards.
GGGAGCGTATAGGAGAGAAATAGATCGTGGGCTGCAAGGGCCAGGAGATCGAGCCCCCAGAGTCTTGGCGCATATCCCGTTAAGAAATTGACGATCTGGGTCGCGCCGTAGGAGAGCAGCAGCACGAGTTCGGTCACGGCGAGCGATGCGACGGCGATGCCGGTTGAGATGAGAGGATGGCGGCGCCAGGTACTCTCGAATACGACATTCAACGCATAGTCAAGTTCATAGAACACCAACGTGCCGAACCAGGCGAACGTCAGAAACACGGCCCAGCGGACAGTTTCTAAGGCGCTCACCCGGTGCAATTCATTTACAATATGTTCTCCCAGCGAGGGGAGAAAACCCTTGAGAAAACTGAGGAGGGCCTGTTCCCCGATGACGTCTTGATTCACCACGAAACTCAGGCCGTAGAGCAAGAGGAAGACGAGCGGGAAGAGCGAGAGCAAGGAGAAAAATGCAAGAGAGGCCGCCAGACTGGCGCACCCATGGCGCAGAAATGATCGTACGAGGTCTCGGAGAAAACGAAAGGGCTGCATAAGGCGCGATGGGTGAAGGGCTTATCAGCAACGTAGCACGAGTCGCCCTCTCGTGCACCTGTTCGGGGGGGGGTTGTCCGGC
>JBDSKU010000126.1:0-7409 GCA_039916745.1 Nitrospiraceae bacterium | reverse complement strand
AGCTACCAGTTTCCAGAATGCATGTTGTGTCATGAGTTCTCCTTTTTGATTCCCCGAACGTGATTGCTCAGTATTTCACTGCACCATTGGGAAGCATGGCAATTGCACCGAGACCATGGCCACGTCTCTCTCTCCCTGATAAGGCGAGAAGCCGCTAGGAATCTGAGTCGGATGGCGATGCTGATGTTATGCCTCTCGGCGGAAGGTGTCTGATCAATAGTGCTCAGATGTAATGAATTGACTCAGCCAGAGAGGACGCTCGAGTAGCGATGAAGTATATGTCTTAATTGGACCGTGAGAAGCGGGGGAACACCGACTATTGTGGCTGTGCTTGGAGAAATTCTGCGATCCGGCGTCGACCTTCTCGGCCAGTCACTAACTCCATATGCCCCACCCGCAAACGCTGAGTGGTGACATGGAGGGCATGCTCGTAGGCCGCCGGCAGGGAGGAGGATTTCAGAGTGACCGACCCATCTCCATCCTCATGCACGATGTCCGGATCTAGATCGGGAAGGCGCGTTTCGAATTGATCGCTGTCGAACAGGACATTGCCCTGGTCCTGTCCGGCCTCCTCCGGTATCCAGACTCCTCCTGCCAGCGTGCGCTGCCCCTCTGCAGCGAGAGAGAGGATAGGAATCGGTCGATCGTTCGGCGTGGCGAGGGGAGCATGGAGCCGATCCAGGAATCGTTGCGATCGATCCAGCCAGTAAGAGGTATAGGTCTCGCGACGGTTGACGGTCTGGGCCGGCGCGGACCCTGTGTTCTTCAGCAAGCCCCATCCCTGGCCGCGCCAATTGGCCGCTGTACGAATTGCTCCTGCCACTGGTTGTTGCGCAGGCGTCAGCAAGACATCCGCTTCCAAGAGCGGCAGCGTATAGTAGGAGGCGGGAAACGAGGCCATTGCCTGTTGACGCAAGATCGAGTGGTTAAGACCGATCGTCCGGCCGTACTGCATGTTGCGAAAGGCCCACATAGATCCCAGGTACGGCACACCCGCCATGACGACCTTCTCGACCTGCCTCGCACCTTCCCAGGTTTCAACGGCCTGGTCCGGTTCTTGATCGCCGTATCGAAGATAGTAACTGACGATTAAGCCGCCCATGCTATGGGCGACGAGCGCGATATGCGTCGTGCCTTCGGAATGGAGACGCCCGATCTCTGTGTGCAACAGCCGGACGGCATCCATGAGATCCAGCCGCCAGTCGTAATTCAAGGAAGAGACCGACAGCTGCCCGTTGTGCAGCCGGCCCAGCTCATCGAGGAGAGGACGATACAACTCGAACGAGTAGAGCCAGGGAATCACCCTGACTTCATCGAGGATCCCGTCCGGGCGGAGCGCCATCCCGGCGAGCCCCAGTTCGGGCAACGGCAGCGTCAGCGATTCGTTGCCACCGAGGGTTTGCGATGCAGTGACCCAGAGGAGGCGTCCATTATCGACGCGCGCGAGCTTGGTCCCATAGTAGCCCGCCACCACGATGACGGCAGCGCGTGGCCTTAGCTCGAGGTCCACCTGAGTGGGCGGTGTCCCGCAGGCCGTGAAGGCGAATATGAAGAGAGAGGCGGCCGCGGCATGCCGCGTCATGGTATCTCACCCGATCAGGCTCTATTGTCGTATCCGCTCGCTATTTCTTGTGGGTCCCTTTGGACTCGTCTGTTGCGCTTTTGCCTTCTTCGGGGCGCTGCAGATCATAATACTCGTATACCGCGACGATCCATTCCTGATTCGACATGTCGGGCCACTGATCTTTGGAGAAGCCAGGAGCCCGTTTAAGGTCCTTCTTGCTCACATCGAGGACGAGCGACTGTTGGTTCTCGCTTAACCGCATCGCCTCCCACGGTACGGCGAAATATTTGTCTCCGATTCCTAGAAACCCGCCAAAGTCCAGCACGACATATTCAATGTCTCCTTCCAGCGGGTCAATGACGAGGTCTTTGATATCCCCGAGCTTTTTGCCTTCGGTATCTTGGACCTTGGCCCCGATCAGGTTGCTGGCCTTCAGCACGCCGCTCTTGTCGCGCGCGGCGATCGATGGATTGAGCGTGAAGGTGGTGCAGAGAGTCACTACGGCGAACGCGACCCACAACTTTGTCATGATCTTTCTCCTTCTGAACAATGTTTTTCTTCCGCAGTTCCAATTTGAGGGGAATGATCGCTCATGGCATCAAAGCACGCGGAGAAATGCCACCAGGTCCTGCTTTTCTGCCGCCGTCAATTGAGTCCCCAACACCAGGTTGAAGAACTCCACGGTATCCTCCAGGGTGAGCAACCGCCCATCGTGCAAATAGGGGGACGAATCCTTGATGCCGCGCAAGGGAAAGGTCTTGATGGGGCCATCGGCGCTCGCCATGCGTCCATTAATCATCCGCGGCTTGTAAAAGCGCTCCACCTTTAAATTGTGCATGGAATTGTCCGTGTAATAGGGCGCCTGATGGCAACCAGCACATGCCGCTTTGCCGAAGAACAGGTCTTGCCCTCGCTTCTCAGCTGCGGTGGCTTTTGGGGGATGTAACTTTCCGTCAATGCCGAGCTTAGGCGCCGGGGGGAAGTCCAGGAGCTCCTGAAATTCTGCCATGAAGTGTACCTGGCTGCCCCGCTCGAGAATGTTGACGCCTTTTTTGGCCGCGATGACGGGGTCGCCGTCGAAGTAGGCAGCGCGCTGCTCGAACTCCGTGAAATCCTCCACGCTCTTCAGCGCTCGTTGCGAGCCGAATAGCCGCTGAATGTGCAGGCCTCGCAACGTCGGGGTATCGAGCCGATGGCGGAACTCCTGCGGACGGACATCTCCCGCCAGATGGGTGCCGGCATTCGTGTGGCCGTTTGCATGACAGTCGAAGCAGGCCACGCCACGGCTGGGACGCAGGGTGCGGCGATCTTCAGTCTGGTTGAACTGTTGCTGCGGGAATGCGGTGACGAGCAGGCGAAGGCCTTCGAGTTGTTTGGGATTGAGAATCCCGTTGAAGATTTCATAATAGTTGTCGAGGGTGACCAATTTGCCGTGAGACAGGTCACCAAGATCTGTCCTGGTCGTGAGATAAATAGGCGCGGGAAACTCAGGCAGGAAATGGTCCGGCAGGTCAAAGTCCAGATCGAAGCGAGTGAGATCGCGACTCTCCTGTTTCTGAATCTCCCGGATATGGAACGTGGGAAATACCATCCCTCCTTCAGGATGGTTGGGGTGAGTAAGAGGAAAGAATCCAGCCGGAAACGAATTCTTCTCCCGAATCTCTTCGGGACTCATGGCCTGAAGCGTTTCCCAAGTCGTCCCCTGCTGAAGTTTGACTCGTATCCCTTCCTGGACCGGCTTGCCGCGGGCCATCGTGACGTCTTTGGCCGGGCGATTCGCGAGGTCGTAGCGCTCGTTGAGCAGATCCATCTGCCGCTTCATGATCTCAGGCTTCGCGGCGTTCATGCGCGCGATGACGGCCGCTACGTCCTCCTTGAGATCGACGGGGGCATAACTCGTCCCTCTCGGCGGTAATTCCTGTGCAGATGGAGCGCCGGCAGCGAGAAGGACGGTCGCGAACATGCCCACGAGCACCCATTGCCGGTTCGGTTGATATGTCATATGTACCCTCCCGTTACGACTTGACGAATGGTGATCGACGTCTTCCGTGGACGAATGGCACATTCGCTAGGGGGCGTCGGTTGCAGGCGTCGACAGGAGCGCGACAGCTGGAACAGTCTTTTCAAACGATTTCACGGTGTGCGCCCTCTCTTTCATCTTCTCCACCAGCCCGGCGTACGACTGATCCCGGATAATTCGGCTGAACTGTGTCCGGTAGTTCCTCACGATGCTGGCGCTGTCAATGGCCACGTCGTACACGATCCATTCTCCGGAATGGTTCTCTAACCTGAAATCTAACGAGGTATTTATTTTTGGACCCATCAAGTTGGTCCTGACCTCGGCAAAGCCGCCCTCACGTCGTTCGAAGAGGTAGAAGACCTGTTCGTCGTAATATTGGTCGATATTGTTGGCAACCGTGTCTCGTATCAGCTCAACGAAAAGACGGACAAATTCTTCCTGCTCCAGGCCGCTGAGTTTCGCCCAGGGAGCCCCCAGAGAGCGTTGGGCCATATGAGTATAGTTCACGCGGTGTCTGATGACCTGCTCGATTTGGTGGCGGCGCTCCTCAGAGCGGCCGGGCTGCCTCAGCGTCTCATTCCCAAGGATCGCGAGCACTTCGACGATTGAGTTTTTCACCGACTCGGTAGGGGAGTATTCGGTCGGGACTGCCCGCATGGGCCCATCCACGATGGCTGCTAGCGCTGGTTGCCGGCTCAGTCGATGATGGTTCGATCTCTCGACGATCGTTGTTCCGTGAGAAGATTCTATCGAGGCGCAACCTGCGACTGCGGTAGCCATTCCGAGAGCAACGATCCAAGCTGCGAATTGTGAATGCATGACAGGCCTCTGTGTTCGGTGGTTACGATTTTCGCGATTGCCGCCGTGGCATCTAGTGTCCCCTCAATAACAGTTCCACTGTGCATCGTCTGGTCAGAATTGATCAGTTCGGTAGAGCAGGGCCAGGCTGCGTGGCTCTGCTCCCTGTCGCAACGACTATGGAAAGCTGCCTGTGCATACCAGGGTCGTCATCAATGAGGTGCCCGCCAGACCCTGTTCGTAGAGGTGCGGCCACGTGAGCGTGAGGCGCCTATTCATGCCAGCCAACGCTATGGTGAAGGAATCGGTTCCGCTTCAGGGTTCGTCGACAGACGGGGACTCACAAGTTCTATGCGCATGATCGGCCCCATGAGTTGCAGGGGGCCTTCGAATTGCACGAAGCTCGGCACCTCATCGGCCAGGACCCAACAGTCATAGTGGAAATGAGCGGGGAGCTTGCCCAAGACCTTGCCGAGAAATACCCGAATCCTTCCCATGTCCGGCTTGAAGGCGTAGTGCCGGGCCGTACGGGACACGTTGCCTACCTGGACGGAGCGCTCCTCCATGAGACGCAGGTCCAGCTTGATGACCTCTGGCCCGGGCGTGAAGGCGATAAGGGTCACCGTTTCGCTGGCGCCTTTCGGCAGATTCAGCAGCATCGTGACGAACATGCCGTTGTAGGCATCGTTCGGCAGGGCAAACCTCCCGGTCAGTACCTGCTCTTTTGCATCTTTTTTCGCTTTGGACCGAACCCTGTACTCGCCTGTGCCCCGGTCTACCGAGACGTCAAGCTGTTCTAAAAACGAGGGGCCTTCCTGGACCAGGTGGTAACGGATCATCGTGAATATGCGCTGTTGCGAGAAGGCAACTTTTTCATCGTGCAGGGAGCCATCTTTGAAACGGAGCACCAGCCGGCTCTCGACCAGCTCGCCCTCTTTGACGACTTGAGTCATCTCACCCTGGCCAATGGTCTCCCCGGCCAGTGACCGCACGAGAAGGAAGCCATGTGTCACGCCTTCCGAAAACCGCACCGCGACAGGAGCGGCATCCACGGGAGAGGACATAAGAGCGGCGATCGCCATGATGATCGCTGCGCAGGCACAGACCTCATGATGGCTCGCCCACGTTTTCCGGCAACCCGACATGGGGCAGGCTGAAGGTTTCATTTTCTCAACATTTCAGCCAAGGGCTGGAATTCCTTTATATGCTCGGAGATCACCTTCACAATTCCGAGGATGGGAATTCCAAGCAGCAGACCCCATGCCCCCCAAAGCCATCCCCAGAAGAGCAATGCAATAAATATTGCCACGGCATTCATGTTCGTAATCTTCCCCGTCATCCAGGTGACGACGAACGTGCCGACGAAGGTGGCGATGGCCAGCGAACTGACCGACACCAATAGGGCCATCCAGAAAGAGCCGAATTGCATGAAGGCCGCCATCCCTGTGACGACCGCGGTCAATGCGGGGCCCAGGTAAGGAATGACGTGGAGGACCCCTGCCGCCATCGCCCATCCGCCGGCATTGTCCAGCCCGATCCCGTAGAACGTTATCCAGGTCAGCAGTGCCAGGAGCACGTTGGCCACCAACAGCGTGAACATGTAGTTCTGGATTGAGCGGTTGATGTCGTCCAGGATGTGCACTGTGATTTTCTTGTCGGAGAGCGAGGGGCCGGTCAACCGCACGAGCTTCCGTTTGAACGTGTCGCCGGACAGTAAGAGAAAGAAGACCAAAATAAGCACCATCATCGCTTCACTGATGAATCCGAAGGCACCCATGGAACCGGCCATCAGCAAGTCATCCAGCTTCAACTTGGGCTGATCGATGACGATGTGCGTCGCCGCTGGCTTGGGCAGGGAAGGGCTGTCCGTAGCCTGGCTGGTGGCCTGTTCGAGCTCGCGCGCCGCGGCTTGTACTTTCTGTACCGTGTTGGCCCGCCCTCTGGCCACGCTGCGGAGGGCGCTGGACAATTTGCCCGCTGCTGCAGGCAGTTGCTCGAGGATGGACTCTATCTGGCCGCGCAGTGGAATCGTCACCAAGGCGCTTCCGCACAGCACGGCCAGCATCACCATGCTGGCACCCACCATCCGAGGAATCTTTATACGTTCCAGCCAGGTCACGAGAGGATTGAGGGTGTAGGCCATGATGATTCCGAGCAAAAGCGGCACAAGAAAATTTTCTGCCCTCTTCAACGCAAATACCACGACGATGGTCGTCACGATAGCCCATGCCAGGCTTCGTACATCTATCGACACGCAGGCGGTGAGATGCGCAGGGTCCGGCAGCGACGCCATTTCAATGGGAGGGCATTCTCCGACTGAATCGGCCGGCATAGGCCGCGGTTCAGAGGGCACGTCTGCTGCAGTATTCACGTCGAGCACGTTCATGGCGAGTGATCCTTAAATGCAGCCTTCTGGGTTCCGACTGACGGCGTGCGAGGGCGCACAAAGATCTCGCGACATCGTGCCTGGAGGATCGAAGGAGGTCCGGTCAAAAGTGCTCAGATTGAAAGATTGGAAGAATTGATAGGGCCGGTCGCGTGGCGCTGCCCTTGCGCGACGATCCACCAGAGGGAGGGCACCTAATGCTGCTTCACTGTATTCCCGCGATTTATTGAAAAGGACGGGACGATCGGGGAAGAGGGTGCCGGAGTCAGAATGAGACGATGTCTGGGCACCGCCAACCGTTGGAACCTGTTTCGGCCATTTTTCGGTCTCGTGTCTTGGCCCATCCTTGCGGCTCGCCTCTCTCGGAGGTCAGAGGCCACGATCCGCTCACCTCGGGCGAACTTCGGCTCCGCTGGTTCCCAAAGATTCACACCAGAGCCTGCTACTTCAAAGTGCTGTTGTGCATTGAAGACCCGCGTGACGTCCTCGGAGCGGGCCATGTGCACGATCCCGAGGCCGAGGGCATGGCCGCACTCATCCCTCAGCACGTGCGCCAGTACGACTGCTCCAAACGGGAGGAAGGCCTGGCGGAGTTTGTCATCAGTGCAAAAGCAGGACAGCCCACTGACATAAATAGGGGT
>JBDSKU010000125.1:0-3520 GCA_039916745.1 Nitrospiraceae bacterium | reverse complement strand
TGCGTGCCGCCGGCTCTTCATCGCGTTATCGTGATGAATGCCGGCGGATCTAATCTGCAGTCTTTCTTGTCCCCTGCCACCTCAAAAATAGTATGGCTCCTTCGAGCCTGGCAGAAGAGTAGATTTGTCCTCACGATTTTCGGTACCCTGGTTGGGTTGGGGCACGAAGCTCCTGCTCTTTCGCGGAGGCGAGACAGTCGATGATGCAGTCTCGAAACATAATTCACGCCATGATGTTCGGCCTGTTGTCGGTATTATGGATCGCCAGCGATCTTTCACTGGCGAATGAAACACCGCTTGCCAAGCCGGAGCCGGTTCCAGTACCAGCTCAAGTTCCAGCCCCACCCAAGCCCCATGTGGCAGAGAGTGAACCGAAGCCACTAGGAAAGGTGCATCCGCCTTCCAATGTAGGAGCTGCACCCAAACCGGTCAACCAGCCTCAGCCCCTTGCTGAGATTACCGGAAAAGACGGTGTGGCTATGGCGCTGGTTCCTGCCGGTGAGTTCACGATGGGGAGCGATAAAGGCGATGACGATGAGCAGCCGATCCATCGTGTCTTCCTCGACAGTTTTTATATGGACAAGTTCGAAGTGACGAATGGCCGATTTGCGAAGTTTGTGGAGGCGATTCAGAGTGAACCGCCTTGGGGCTTCGCGGATAAGGAGACGCCGGTAGTCCATTCGGATCGTCCGGTCAGATGGGTGAACTGGATGGAGGCAACGGGTTATTGCCTCTGGGCCGGGAAGCGATTGCCGACGGAGGCGGAATGGGAGAAAGGCGCCAGGGGTGCGGATGGAAGGATCTATCCCTGGGGGAGCGATGCGCCGACTCCGGCCCATGCAGTCTTCGGGTTAAAAGAAGGGGCGGATACGGTTTCGCCTATTGGCAATCGCGACAAGGGGAAAAGCCCCTATGGCATCCACGATCTGGCCGGCAATCTCTATGAATGGGTGACCGACTGGTATGACGAAGAGTTTTATAAGAAGAATCCTGCCATCAACCCACGTGGACCGGTCGAGGGCACCGCGAAGGTGCAACGGGGCGGCTCGTATATCAACAATCCCTATCGGCTCCGGTCGTCTTTTCGGACGAAAGGCGATCCCACCGAGCATGATCCGAATGTCGGATTTCGCTGTGCCCAGGACGCTCCGAAGCTGCCGTAGTCTCTCCTTTCCGTCTATCCGGTCTTTGCGCAGAGGATGCCGACCCTACTCATGGAAGGGTGAAGCTGAACGTGCTCCCTTTACCAACGTCTGACGTGACCCAAATTCTTCCCTTATGGGCCTCAACGATCCACTTAGCAATAAAAAGGCCAAGACCGAGGCCACGACGGTCGTTCATTTTAAGCTGTGAGAACCGTTCGAAAATTTGCGCCTTTGCTTGTTCAGAGATTCCAGGTCCATTGTCGGTCACCGAAATTTCAACGCCAGTCTCCTGTTTCCGAGCAGAAAGCTCAATGGTGGCTCCACTGGGCGTGAATTTGAGTGAGTTCCCGACCAAGTTGGATAACACCTGAAGAATTCTGTCGTGATCAAGGTCCGCGAATATCGGCTCAGGGCATGGGTGAATGGTCATTGAAAATGGCTTATGTGAATTGACAGGGGCAAATAGGTCCACGCATTCTTGTAATAAATCGCGAAGGTCGAGCCGTTCAGGTGTAAGAACCAGCTTGTCATGAGCCATTCGCTCTACGTCAAGTAGATCGCTGATCATCCGGTCCATGCCCGCGGCGCTCTGCTCGATTATTCTGAGGTTTTCGAGCAGACTTGCTGTATCAACCGGATCTTTGGAAAGGTCTCTTCGCATCAAATGAACGCCGATCGAAATCGCGACGAGTGGATTTTGTAAGTCGTGGCTGACAATCGCGAGATATTGATCCCTCGTCAGAAGGGCAGCTTTCGTTAAGCCATGAGATATTGTTTCGTCTGACAGCAGGTCCGAGTTGTGCTCGGATTGGAAGTCGATGTGGGCTCGCTCATCGAGAAGATTGCTGTCCGTTTCCTTACGCTCGTTTTCAAGAAGGGCTTCGGCGATCAATCGTTTTTGAACGCGTTCGTGTGTCCGGGCACGATCTTCTTTTTCTCGTTCGACATGTTGGGCTTTGTCGGACCGTTCGCGCTCCTCAGTTAAAATTTGATCGTCCAATCGGGAAGTGTGAGTACCCGTTTCATCCAGCCGCTCTTCCTTATCCAGATCTACTTCCGCACGTTTATTTTCACGATCCTTATCGGCGATCAGCCTATTCAAACGGATGGTCTTGCTTGTCTCTTCTTCGATCGTTCTGCTTTTTCGTCCGAGGTATTCGTCTGTTTTGTCCCGTTCTTCCTCTAGACTTTTGTCTGTTTTCTCACGCAGCTCTTGAGGGGATTCTATTCCGGTCGGTTCCATATAGAGAGAACTCCTCTTTCTGGTTTTCAGCACTCAACAGTAACGAGAAGGTCACTATATCAGCAATGCCGTTGCAGTATAGGTTTATGCATCCAAGTAGGGAGGCCATCTTTCACGGCTTAGAATGCGAACCTCCGACCGGAGTGGTTCAGATACATGAAATCGGCGGTCTCCCGCCGCGAATCGTAATTATGCAACGGAGAATCGACGGATTCGATTCGAAGAGCGATTATCAGGCTTTCGCCTCGAGCACGAGATTGAAAGGGCTTTCTCCCGCGCGACGGAACCGGGTAAATCCTCCTTTCATGACGACCTCACGCAGTTTCAATTTCCCTGCCTGCACACCCAATGCGAGCCCCTTGTAAGCCAGCGAGGCTGGGACGCAAATCATAGTGGACGCGGCGTAAAAGACTCGACCGACCGGGTTGAGATTCTCTTCCACACGATCACCGGCGAACGCCTCCACAATCATCCAGGTGCCGTCTTGTGCGAGCGTCTTTTTCACGTGCTTCGCCGCGCCGATAGGATCACCCATGTCATGCAGACAATCGAAGTGGGCAACGAAGTCGTAGCCCTTACCGGGATAGTTTGTGGACTTCGCTGCTGCGAAGGTCACGTTCTTCAGGCCTGTTTCCTTGGCCCGTTTGCGTGCTGTCAGGATCGAGGGCTTATGATAATCGAAGCCGATGAAGGTGGATGTGGGATAGGCCTTCGCCATAATGATGGTGGACGCCCCGAACCCGCAACCGCCATCCGCGACTTTTGCACCCCTCTTGAGCTTTGCCTCCACGCCGTCGAGGGACGGAATCCAATTTGCCACGAGGTTGCCCAGGTAGTTCGGACGGAAGAATCTCTCCGTGCCTTCAAATAATCGGTGATCGTGCTGATCCCACCCGAGGCCCTTGCCGGTCTTGAACCGCTGCTCGATCTTGGAGTTGGCTGAAAATGTGGCCGCGATGACCTGAAACGCATCCGGGAGAAAACACGGACTGTTTTCATCGTCGCGAGAGGTGGCTCCGGTTAGTTGGACAGCCTAGGGCATTCCTTAAGTGGTGCCTGGCGGGTTGCTGACTACGCGGCCGTAAGCCGTGTTGTCAGATTGTCAGAGTACACCTGGTCCGGCGTCTGGCCG
>JBDSKU010000124.1:0-8818 GCA_039916745.1 Nitrospiraceae bacterium | reverse complement strand
AGACTCAGGAGGTTCACGAAGGCTGTCCAGCGAGCGAATACCGACGCGTTGAACCATGAACGCGGAACGCTGAAGTGAACATCATTTCATCGATCATTGCTCACCGCTCAACGTTTCCTGGCGGACTTTTCCAGCATCTTGTGAAGCTATTCTCTGACCGGAACAGCTTGTGGAGTCGGCGAGGGGTCAGGGGTTGGAATCGTCACTGCAGTAGGAGCCATTACACCCTTCTTAAACGGCAGATCGAGCAATGAATAGGGATTGACTCTGGCGCCGTTGAGCTTGACGCCCCAATGGAGATGCGGGCCGGTGGCACGGCCGGTCGCCCCGACCTTGCCGATGATCTGCCCCGCGGTGATCAGGTCTCCGTCGTTGACCAGGATCTCTGACAGGTGAAAATACATCGAATAGAAGCCCAAGCCATGATCGACGAAGACGCCTCTGCCGGAGAAAATATGATCGACGGTCATGCGGACAATTCCATCGTTCGTGGCCGCAACATCGGCCCCCATGGGTGCGCCGATATCTTCACCATTATGGGGATTCCTTGGCTGACCGTTCATTATGCGCACGCTGCCAAAAATTCCTGTGCGTTTGCCGTTCACCGGCTCCACGAAATTGCTGTGCCAGAGTTTCAGCCGGGAGTTCTCCGCGAGCGCCTGCTTCACTTGTTCCTGCTCAGCTTTCCAACGGGCCACTGCCTTCGCATCCAGATCGACTTTGTCTTTGGGCAACTTCAGATGCTCGACGGCAAACTTTTCTTTGGCCACCAGCACGTTAAAGCTCAGCTGCTTCGCCTGTTCGCCCTGTCTCACTTCAACCGCCAGTTCATAAGTCCCGGGATCGTCCTGCATATCGATCCCGAGCAGTCCGACAAAGCCGGCCGGCTCCCCTGGCCTGAACTCTCGAAAGAAGAGAATCGTCCGGTCGAGAAATCTGCCCTTCACTTCCGTCGCCTGCTCTTCGCCCTTCACCTTCACCACCAGCACCTGCCCCTGCTTACCGCTGTATTGGCCGTCAAGGCCCTTCGGTGGAGGCGGCGTATTCGGGAATAACTCGACCGGAAAGACGCTGCACAGCAACACGACCGCCATGATCAGCGTTCGGTCCAGTCGTGAAATCCGCAACTGCGCCTGTTTGAGAGCGGTCATCATCATCGATACAGCCGTAGCCCCCCCACCTGCGAGAGCAATTCGTCCACGCGCCGATTCACGGCGCTGAAGGGATCCATGCAAAGGATCGTTTCTTCCCAATAGCCATTGAGCTTCAGATAGGTCCAATCCACCGTATAGGAGCGATTCTTCGCGCGGGCGAATCGGATGAAATCGCCACGCACCTTCGCCCTCGTGGTCTGCGGCGGAATCGACATGGCCCGTTGCACCGCGTCCTCCTCCACCACCCGTTCGATCAGCCCTCTGGACTCCATCAGATAATACAGGCCACGCGTCCGTTTGACATCATGATATTGGAGATCGAGCAGGAAGACGCGCGGGTCGTCCCAGCCGCACCCTTTCTTGTCGATATAGGACTGGATGAGATGCCGCTTGGTCACCCAGTCGATTTCTCGCACCAGCTGCATCGGATCCTCTTCAAGCTTATCGAGGACCATGGCCCATTTCTTCCACACATCGTCGAGAGCCGGATCGTGTTCTTGTTGTGCCAGATATTCCTGCGCACGATCTAGGTAGACCCGCTGAACTTCCACCCCTGTCAGCTGGCGGCCATCGTCCAGCTTGATCTTCCGTTTTAACGTCGGATCGCGAGAAATCTCCCGAATGGCTTTCACGGGGTCCTCGAGTTCCATCCCTGAGACTCCGTACCCCTCTTCGATCATCGACAGGATCAACGCCGCCGTTCCAACCTTCAAATAGGTCACGAACTCCGACATGTTGGAATCCCCGACGATGATATGGAGCCGCCGGTAGCGTTCCGCATCGGCATGCGGCTCGTCTCTGGTATTGATGATGCTGCGCGAGGAGGTCGTCGAGGAGGAGGTCTTCTCGTGAATATGTTGGGCCCGTTGTGAGATGAAGTACTGCGGCTTACCCGATACCTTCAGCACCTTTCCCGCTCCGCTATAAATCTGCCGAGTGACGAAGAAGGGAATGAGCTGCTCCGTGACTTTCCAGAAATCGACGTCGCGGCGCATCAAGAAGTTTTCATGACAACCGTAGGTATTCCCGAGGGAGTCCGTATTGTTCTTGAAAATGTAGATCTCGCCGGAAAGGCCTTCTTCTCGTAAGCGTTCTTCAGCCGCGGGCAGGCAGGCTTCCAGAAGCCGCTCACCGGCTTTGTCATGAATGACGAGATCCCGGATATTGTCGCACTCGGGGGTGGAATACTCAGGATGACAGCCGGTGTCTTGATAGAAGCGCGCCCCGTTCGCCAAAAATGCGTTGGAGGGCCAACTGTTCGGAATGAGTCCTTCGAAAATATAACCCAGGACCTTCTCCATCGGAAGATAGACCCTCCCGTTCGGAGAAAAGATGAGACCGTACTCATTCTCCAAACCGAAGATCCGTCGTCTCAGTAGATTTGGTTCCAACATAAGCGTATGCACAGAATACCAGCAGGCCTTGTCTTCTACAACAGAAGGAACTTCCCGAAGGATGCTCAAAAAGTCCGTCAACAAGGCCGCAGGCTTATCGAAACCAGAGGCGTACCCTCAGGGGCGCACGGTGCGACGAATAAGGAGCACCACATCTGTGCGCGCCGCCGAGTGGTGAGGCGGCCGGGTCCCCGTTGAGGATTTCGAGGAGCCGAGAACGACGCTGGCGGGATTTTTCAGCAGCCTGCTAAATAGAGAGGAGGGGTTTGGTCTCAGCAGGCGACAACCGTCGAAACCTTCGTCCCTCGCGGGTGCGGTCGAGGACGGCGACTTCCAGGAACTCCAGCGAGAGCTTCTGGCTTCCGATCTGTTCAAGCGAAGCCATACAAAGCGACAGGGCCTCTCGTAGCTCAGGCGGTTGCGTGAGCCCTTTCTCCTTTAACAGGGCCTGCACGGCCTCCGACTTGCCTCCGATGACCGCAAAAGTCCGCTCGTCGATGATACTGCCGTCGAAGGAGATGCGGTACATCTCGTTCGCATGGCCGTTGTGCCCAACCTGCACCACCAGGATTTCCACCTCTAGCGGCTTCTGCTCCTGACTGAAAATGGTGCCCAGGCTTTGCGAGTAGCCGTTTGCCAGAGAGCGCGCCGTCACATCTTCACGGCTGTACATGAATCCCTTGAGGTCGGCATGCCTGATGCCGGCTTTCCTGAGATTTTCAAACTCACTGTACTTACCGGCCCCCGCAAAGGCGATGCTGTCATAGATCTCGGAGATTTTATAGAGCGAGGCGCTGGGATTCTCCGCGACGAGAAGAATGCCATTCACATATTCGATGGCAATGATGGAACGGCCCTTGGCGATGCCTTTCTTGGCATACTCCGCCTTGTCCTGCATCATCTGCTCGGGCGAGATGTAATAGGGCATCGGCATGCTTAGTTCTCCTTGGAACGGCGGGTCGCGATTAACCCGTCATAGATGCTACGGATTTGCTGCTCTGGCACATCGGTAATGCCGCGCTCGTTCACAATCTTCGCTGTGGGATAAATGCCCCGTACGAGATCAGGCCCTCCGGTGCCGACATCATCGTCGGCCGCATTGTACAGGGCCAGCAATGCTAACTTCAGCGCGTCCGGCTCAGCCAGGCTCCTGAGAAAATGCTCCCGCATCGTATTGCGTGCATCTTTCCCTCCCGACCCGATGGCATGATAATCAGACTCTTCGTACCGGCCACCTGCGAGGTCGTACTTGAAGATGCGGCCTTCTGCGCGCTTCAAGTCGTAGCCGACATAGAGCGGCATGACGACCAGCCCTTGAAAGACCATCGGCAGGTTGGCCTTGACCATCTGCCCGAGCTTGTTGGCCTTCCCCTCACAGGAAAGTTGTACCCCTTCGATTTTTTCGTAATGCTCCAGCTCGACCTGGAACAGCTTGGCCATTTCGATGCAGGGACCGGCCGCGCCCGCGATCGCCATGGCGGAATAGTCGTCGATCTTGAAGACTTTCTCGATCCGGCGTTCGGCGATTTGAAATCCTTCCGTCGCTCGACGGTCTCCGGCAATCACGACGCCCTGTTGATACTTGATCGCCAGCACCGTGGTGGCGTGAGGAACCGTCATCGATCCAGCTCCTCGCATCGGCTCCGTCCCGGCCTGAGGCGATAAAAATCCACTGCGACCGGCCGGCGTCAGCGCGGGATGGTGCTGGGTTAAAAAATCGAAAAAACTCGGGTCGTCGTGGTTAGGAAGAAATGGCAATTTCATAATGTAAATCGCGGGTGATCCTTCTTCTTCACGCCTTCAGTTTCGCCAGCAATGCATCGACGGTTTCAACCTGATCGAGAAGGTCACTCGTCAACGACGCTGTCCCTCGAAGCGGATCCATCAGCGGCACCCGTTTGACCTGCTTGTTGCCAACGTCGAACAGCACCGATGTCCAGCTGGCTCCATAGACCGACTTCGTAAACTTGCTGATACAGCGTCCGCGGAAATAGGCGCGTGTGCCCGGAGGCGGAGTGAACTCCGCTCGCGCAATCTCGGTTTCCTGCACGATGCGCTCGATCAAATGACTGCGTTCAAGCGTAAAGTAGAGGCCCTTGTCGGGGCGCACGTCATGATACTGCAGATCCATGAGCCGAATGCGAGAGTCGTCCCATCCACAGCCTTTGCGCTCCATATAGGATTCCATCATCTGGCGCTTCGCTACCCAATCCAACTCGCACACCAAAAGCCGGGGATCCTGTTCGAGCTTATCCAACACGTCTTCCCAGCGAACGAGAATATCTTTCGTAACCTGTGAGAGATCGTGACAGGCATAGTACCCCATGGCCGCCTTCAAATAGGCGCGTTGAATCGCCACCGCCGTCGTCGAGCGCCCCCCCGTTAGTCTGAGCGGCTCCTTCATCGTCAAATCGCGCGACACCTGCTTGATGCCTTGAACCGGGTCCTCCAGCTCGATCTGAGGCACATCCGCACCGGCGTCGAGCAGGTCCAACACGATGGATAACGTGCCGACCTTGAGATAGGTCGATAGTTCCGCCATGTTGGCATCCCCGACAATCACATGCAGCCGCCGATACTTGGCATGCTCCGCATGCGGCTCATCGCGTGAATTCACAATGGGGCGCCGGACCATCGTATTGAGATCGACGAGGCACTCGAAGAAATCCGCACGCTGCGAAATTTGATAATCCGCCCTGCTGGTCTCATTCTCTGCGCCGACTTTCCCCGCCCCTGCAAAGATGGACCTCGTCACAAAGAACGGCGCCAAGACCTTCACGATGCGCTCGAAAGGAACCGCGCGCGACATGAGATAACTTTCGTGATAGCCGTAGCTGTTGCCCTTGCCGTCCGAGTTGTTCTTGTACAGTACACAATGATCCCGCCCGGTCGCGCGCGCCATCTGTTCCAGGCACTGAGCCAGGATCTGCGCGCCGGCTCGTTCGAAGGCCACGATCTCTCGCGGATTGGTGCACTCAGGCGTGGAATATTCCGGATGGGCGCCGTCGACGTAGAGACGGCCTCCATTAGCCAGCACCTTGTTCAACTGACGATTGTACTCAGGATTGGGCCGCTCTGGTTCCCCTTCGATCTCGAAGCCTCGCGCGTCGAGCAAGGGGTTTTCATTTTCATAATCCCAGACAGCTAACGGAGCCGGCAGACCAGGACAATGCCCGATGACGGCGATGGAATTGGAGACGGGGTCTGCCGCGGCTGGATCGCGCGATGCAATGCCGAACTCTGTTTCTGTTCCCAATACGCGTGGAGTCGTCAGCGAGGTAGATTCCTGCATAGGTGTGACGTCTTAGAGATAGTGCCCTGTCGTGACGGTTTCGATCTGACGCGACTCGGCCGGGCCTCCGCTGATCGTCCGCAGATGCACGATCTTTTCGCCTTTCTTCCCGGAGATCTTGGCCCAATCGTCAGGATTGGTCGTATTGGGCAGGTCTTCGTGTTCTTTGAACTCTTCCCGAATGGCGCGGATTAAGTCATCGGATCGAAGGCCCCGGCCTTCCTTCGCAATCGTCCGCTTGACGGCGAACTTCTTCGCGCGCGACACGATACCCTCGATCAGCGCCCCGCTCGCAAAATCCTTGAAGTAGAGCACCTCTTTTTCACCGTTCGCGTACGTGACTTCGATAAACTTATTTTCTTCCGAGGAGGCATACATGGCCCCGACCGTGAGATCGGCCATCTGTTCGACTAAGGCCTTGGCGTCTCCGCCATGGCGCTTCAAATCTTCCTCGGCAAACGGCAGGTCGACGCTCAAGTACTTCGAGAAAATATCCTTCGCCGCCACGGCATCGGGACGCCCCACCTTGACCTTCACATCTAACCGGCCGGCGCGAAGAACAGCCGGATCGATGAGATCCTGGCGATTGCTGGCGCCGATCACGATCACATTGCGCAGCCGTTCCATGCCGTCGATCTCCGAGAGGAACTGCGGGACGATCGTCGACTCGATATCGGAGGAAATCCCGGTGCCCCGCGTTCTGAATAACGCATCCATTTCGTCGAAGAACACGATGACAGGATTCCCGTCCGCTGCCCGCTCTTTCGCTTTCTTGAAGACTTCACGGACTTGACGCTCGGACTCGCCGACATATTTATTGAGCAGCTCCGGGCCCTTCACGTGCAAGA
The DNA here is from genome assembly GCA_039916745.1 of Nitrospiraceae bacterium. GTDB lineage: Bacteria > Nitrospirota > Nitrospiria > Nitrospirales > Nitrospiraceae > Palsa-1315. The sequence goes on along the minus strand of JBDSKU010000124.1, from coordinate 2,130 downwards.
AGTAGCTCCGCACTTCTTTGCCAGTGAGGTGCCCGAGCTTCTTCGCGATCGAATTGGCGACCGCTTTCGCGATCAAGGTTTTCCCGCATCCAGGCGGCCCATAGAGCAACACCCCTTTGGGCGCGCTTAACTTATACTCTAAAAACAGGGCCGTATGAAGAAACGGCAACTCCACCGCATCACGAACTTGCTCCAACTCGTGCTGCAACCCACCGATGTGCTCATAGTCGACATCGGGCACTTCCTCCAACACCATTTCTTCCGCCTCGGACCTCGGCAGCTTTTCGATAACGTAGCCGGAGCGAGGGTCGTAGAGGAGATGATCGCCGACACTCAACCGTTCGGCTATCAGCGGATCGCCAAGTTCAGCCACTTTCTCTTCGTCGAAATGCAACGTCACCAAAGCGCGATTGCCTTCCAGCACATCCTTGAGCCGCACGACTTCGCCCTGCATATCGAAGCCCTTCACTTCAATCACGTTCAATGCTTCGTTCAGGACCACTTCCTGTCCCTTACGCAAGGCCGCGCCCTTGATAGACGGATGCAAACTGACTTTCATCTTCCGTCCGGAGACAAAGACATTGCCGGTTCCGTCATCGTTGAGACTGGAAAAGATGGCGTAGGCCGAGGGCGGCGCGGTCAATTTTTCAACCTCGGCGCGCAAGGCTTCGATCTGCACCTTCGCTTCGTGGAGAGTGGTGACGAGCGTCTCGTTCTGTTTGGTGGCTTGGTCGAGCTGGTAGCGTGATTGGTAGAGCCGACGGATTTCTTCTTCCATCGACTGGATCTGCACGCGAAGCTTTTCCACCTCGCGTGTCTGCTCGTCGCTGCGTGGGGCCATGTCCGTTTCTCCTTCTGTCAGCCGCTTGGTGATCTGCGTGACGGAATCTCGGAGAGACCGGAATCGACTCGGACTGTCTTTCTTGCCAGCCATAGCGTTACTCGAAGAACGCGAAAACCCTTGCTGCGCCGAGAAGTCCTTATCTGCGCGGATTCTATCATCCGTTCCAGAGGTGGTCAACCGGACCGCAGCATGCGACAGCGCGAAGATCCTGCCTGAACAACATCACGAAGCGCGCGTGACGGCATCGAGCAACTCACCTGTCGCCGACTCCACATCGTCTGCGCGAAGAATCGCCGTGATCACCGCCACGCCGAATGCTCCGGCCTGCCGCATCTCGGCTACGCGCGCCGCCGTGACTCCGCCAATTCCAATAATCGGGATGCGGACTAATCGACAAACCTTCTCAAGGCTATGCAGTCCGAGCGGAGGACCGAATACCTGTTTCGATGGCGTCGCGTAGATCGGGCCAAAGATGACGTAGTCTGCGCCCTGCGATTCTGCCTGCACCGCCTCCTCTACCCCATGAACAGACATACCCAGAAGGCGCTCTGCCCCCAGCAACTGCCTGGCAGCGGAAACCGGCAGACTATTGCTGCGTAGGTGCACACCGGCGCCTTCCAGCGCCAATGCGATATCGACCCGATCATTGATGAGGAGTTGGGATCTATGCCTGGACGTTACGGCTTGCACCTCTCGCGCAAGCGCCAAGAGGTCTCTGACAGAAAGGTCGCGTTCACGAAGTTGAATCGCAGGGGCTCCAACCGTGAGCGCTCGCTGGAGAAGAGGCACCAACGGCCGCTCCTTGGTCTGGTGGCGATCCGTGACGAGCAGAAGACGGCTAGATAGTTTCAACATCGGCAACGCAGTGAGGCGAAAGTGCTGAGTGCCGTGACTCAAAACGGCTGTCCAGCAAGGCCGCAGCGATCAACCCTTCATTTAGGGATGGATGGGATGATCCCAACTGCGCGCGTCCAACGAGGGTCTTCTGAGACCGCGCGTTGCGCGAGCAAAGGGATCGTCCCATCCATCCCGCTCCCCTTTTCAGTATCCTGCTAGAGCATGCCTTCGATCGGGCTGCTCGCTGTGGCATACAGTTTTCGTGGAATACGCCCGGCCTTATAGGCTAACCGGCCGGCATAGACCGCATATTTCATCGCCTCGGCCATCGCGATGGGATCTTTGGCCCCAGCAATGGCCGTGTTCATGAGTACCGCATCCGCCCCCAACTCCATCGCAAAGGCAGCATCGGACGCAGTCCCGACGCCGGCATCCACGATGATCGGCAC
>JBDSKU010000123.1:0-2733 GCA_039916745.1 Nitrospiraceae bacterium | reverse complement strand
CGGTCATGACCGGTCTCATGAATGCCGGCATCTTCCTGATCGGAGCCGGCCTGAGCGCGGCCGTGACATTTCGTGTGGTGCATTTGATTTATCGGGACAACCCAGACCGTTCGAAGCGCGAGGCGGTTGGGGTGACGGCGCCGGCCTTTGCGTTGATCGGGTTGCTGATCGGGTGTTATTTCCTCAATTGGATTCCTCCCGTGCCGCTCTCAATGAAGTTCGGCGGGATCTATCATGAGGTGAAGAAGAGCGGCGACCGGTTCGAGCTCTCCTTTGAGAAACAGTGGTACCAGGTCTGGAAACGGTCGGATAACACGTTCCCGGCCAATGAACCGATCTCTTGCTTCACCGCTGTGTTTGCCCCGGTGGCCCTGGATACGACTGTCTACCACCATTGGTATTTCCGGCCAAACGACAGTAAGCCCTTTACCCATGCCGACAAGATTCCCATCAAGATTTCAGGCGGGCGGGAAGGTGGCTATCGGGCTTATACGTTCAAGCAACGGCTCGATCCGGGCGATTGGCGAGTGGATGTGGAGACGGAAGATGGACGCATCGTTGGGCGGGTATCCGTGAGGGTTGTTGAGCAAGGCGATGCGCAGCCAGCGCTCAGGACGGTCTTGTACTAATGAAGCGGATGAGTGGGCTCAAGTTGCTTGATGAGCGAGAGAGCACGGGGATGCCGGCCAAGAAAGGCGATCGTATCGTGTATTCTGTCAGAATCTTCATGACCCAGGGTACCGACGTTCCCCTCAACGACGTTCAGTCTAAGCAGTTTTCTGAAGGGTTGGTGCAAGTGGAGGAGGGCGTGACATTCGTCGATCACATTCTTATGCCGGGCCGTCGCCAGGCGATTGCCGGATTCGAGCATGCGCTTATCGGTATGAAAACCGGGGGGCTATCGGAAAGTCCGCCTGAGTCCGCACCTGGCCTATCGGGATAAGGGCATTCCGGCTCTCATCCCTCCCGGTGCGGTTTTGATGTGTGGGATCTGGTTGCGTAACATTGAGAACCTGTCCTCGGATGAACCATTATCAGGAGTTGTATGAGCAATCGTATATTAGCGGCCTGTCCCTCCAGTCCTAATTGTGTCTCGACTCAAGCTCAGGATGTGGGCCATGCCATCGCGCCCATCCGCTACCACAATTCTCGGGCTGAGGCGAAGGAGGGGTTGAAAGAAGTCGTTCGATCCTTGCCCCGCACGAAGCTCGTTGAAGAGGAAGACTCTTATCTGCACTACGAATTCACCAGCCTGTTACTCCGCTTCGTCGATGACGTGGAGTTTTTTTTCGACGACGAGACGAAGACCATCCATTTTCGCTCTGCATCCCGGACCGGCTACAGCGACCTGGGCGCCAATCGTAGGCGCATGGAGCAGGTGCGCGCCCTGGTAAGGGAAACGCTCTAGCGCTATTAGGCATTTCCCTTTGGCGTTCTATGGTCTCTTGTTATGGTATGGCAAGCAGGAGGCCAGCACTATGGGGTTTAAACGAAAAGGGTCACGGGTTGAAGTGAGCAGGAACGGCCGCATACAACGAGGGGCTCTCTCCGCGCCCTGTAAGGTGCTGGACGTCAGCGAGACAGGGGTTAAGATTGAAAGCCGCTTGTTCGTGAAGAGCGGCGATGCGCTTCAACTTGTCATCGAACTCGAGCAGGGCAGAATGCTGACGTGCGGCTTGCAAGTCGTCCATGTGCGTTCCCCAAAGTTCGGCACGACGATTACCTCGATCAGCCCGGAGGACCGGGAGCGATTGGCCCATATCCTGGACGATCACGTGCAGAGTAGTTTCTCCCGTCGGTAACCGTTCTTGCCCCAAGGCCTGGCAGACTGAGCTCATCAAATACCAAGGACCGCGCTTTAGATTCCCAGACCATAGACCGACAGAGGATCTAGCCGCCTGTTAGTGTGCGGGGCTGGGTGGTTTCTGTCCAAGCCGGGTCGTGTGCTGGAAGACGCACTTCGGGCAGGTGTAGTGGACGAACTGCTTCCCACCGACCAGACGCTTCTTCATCGGCACTTGGCACCAGGTGCAGAGGCGATCCGGGAGTTCCGTCAGGGATTGGTTGAGGGGTGTCATCATGGGCGGCATTCTCTCCGACCGCCGAGAACCTTGTCAACCGATCGAAGGGCCTCGATCGAAGCGCGGTGAAAAAAAGTTTCTTCACCTGCGTTGATGAGAAATATTTCGTGGTATAGTCCGAAATGACGGTTCATCGTCACAGGTTTTCCACCCTCCTAACAGAAAGGTGTCACCCCTATGAGTAGCTCGGCTGGTTCCGAGTCCGCGATCTTTCCATCCGAGTCCCCAGCAGCTTCCCCGATTGCCCCCCAAGAGATGGTGGGTGAGGGAAAAGCGTGGGGACTGTGCACCTCCGTCGACCTTCAAGACTGCAATCCCGATCTCATCCGCAACGCCGACCATATTCGCCGCTATGTCGTAGAGCTCTGCGAGCTCATCGGCATGAAGCGTTTTGGCGAGTGCCAGGTCGTCGATTTCGGCTCAGGCCGGGTTGCCGGGTATTCTATGGTGCAGCTGATCTCGACTTCGCTGATCAGCGGCCATTTTGCCAACGATACGAACAACGCCTACCTCGACATATTCAGCTGCAAGGGTTATGACCCTGCGGTCGTCGAGACCTTCTCCAAAAATTTCTTCGGCGCGCGCCGCAGTACCGCGACGGTCACGCTCCGATACTAGGAAGTGACCGGGGGCCGCGGTATCGCGGCTCCCG
>JBDSKU010000122.1:0-19988 GCA_039916745.1 Nitrospiraceae bacterium | reverse complement strand
TGATCCTCTGGAAGAGTCGGAAGCCGCACTGAGAAAAGAATTTCACGTTCCGAACGATCTCCCGGTTCTCCTTTATGGAGGTGGCTGCAAGGGTGTGAATGAGTCGGCACACTTGAAGATGATCGATGAGAAAATTGACTCAGGCGAAATCTCTCCCTGCCATGTGCTGTATCGACCGCATCCATGGCGTGGAGGGCTGGCTCCTGGTGAGCAGAACTTTTTCGACCTCCGATTGCAGCATGTCACGATGGACCCCCATCTGGAGGATTATTATTGCCGGACCGCTGATGCTCACTGCGCCGGGTTTGATCTGGCTGACTATCAGGTGACGAAGAGGTTGCTCAGTCTTGTCAGTGGTGTGATCTCGCCTCTTTCCACAATCCTGTTGGAGTCCATCATTTTTGGAAAGCCTGTGCTCGTATATTTTTCAAAGACCGATCAGTGCAGTTTGGCGAGTACAGTGTATGGGATTGGCATCCGCCTTGCGCACTTCAAAGACTTTTGGGGGGAACCCGGGATTGAGGTCTGTAATGATGACGCGCAGTTGCCTGCGGCCTGTAACAGGCTACTGGTAAACAGTCAGGATGAATCGATAAGGACAGGTCTGAGGGCACATGCTGAGAAGTTTGTCGTTATGAATGGACCGACTTACGGAGAGCGGTTGGTGACGCTGGTTGATCAATTGACACACCGGCTCGCACCTGCCGCAGTGAAACAGGAGTCAGTGGCGTCGTGAAGCGAAGAGTAGCGATCGTTCTGACAACTCGCGGCAATTACGCCAAGATGAAATCCACGATGCGGGCTGTGCTGAACCATCCTGCGCTGGAGCTCCAGATAGTCGTCGGGGGGGGCATTTTGCTAGCCCGCTACGGAGACTATGCGGGCATCATTGAAGCGGACGGTTTTCGGATTGATCGGCGTGTGCCGTTCTTGTCCGATGGGGACACGTTGGGAGAGATGGCCAGGTCGGCCGGGCAGGCCACAAAGGGGATGGCAGAGGCATTTGAGGAACTTAGACCGGATGTTGTTATCGTCATCGCAGATCGCTATGAGGCGTTATCTGTCGCTCATGCTGCCCTATGCATGAACATTCCCATCGCTCACTTAGAAGGCGGGGAAGTATCTGGATCAATCGACGAAAGTATTCGCCATGCTATTACCAAGCTGGCTCATATACATTTCCCTGCCACGTCTTCGGCAGCCGATCGAATTATCCGGATGGGAGAATCCTCTGAATCCGTTATTGTCGTTGGGTCCCCGAGCCTGGATTTGCTCTCCGGATTGGATTTGTCGGACGTCTCATCTCTCAATGCCATCCATTGGATTGACGGTGGAGATAAGTCACCGGATTTTCAGAAGGACTACATTGTCGTGTCTCAGCACCCGGTTGTGACGGAGTACGAGGACCGAAGCGAAAACATGGACGAAACGGCACTGGCGGTTCGAGAGCTTGGCCTGCCGGCGATCTGGGTGTGGCCGAATATGGATGCAGGTTCGGCCGAGGTGACTGCAGGTATTCGGAAGTTCCACACGGATCACGCAGACATTCATCATGTAGCGAGTCTCCCTATGGAACTCTATGCGATCCTGCTGAAAAATGCACGCTGCCTAGTGGGTAATTCCAGTAGCGGTATTCGAGAATGTGAGTTCCTCGGTGTGCCAGTGGTGAACATTGGAACCCGTCAGCAAGGACGACAACGGGGTGCGAACGTGATGGACGTTCCGTATGACCGGCGCGCTATTATCCGCACGATTCATACTCAGTTGGCGCATGGGCCCTATCAGTCCGCGCACCTGTATGGTGATGGGAGGGCCGGAGAAAAAATAGCCAATGCGCTGGCCCGGCACGACTTCAAAATTCAGAAGATGATTGCCTACTAATGCCGAGCCGGATCAAGGGCCAAAGCGCAAGTTCATGTTGACTTTGGCAATCATTCCAGCGCGCGGTGGATCAAAAGGCGTCAAGCGAAAGAATCTCCGGTGTGTGGGCGGAAAGTCGCTCGTTCAGCGTGCCATCGAGTCCGCCTTCGATTCTGGAGTTGTGGATCGAGTACTCGTGTCGACAGAAGATCCTGATATCCAAAGTGAGGGTCTACGTTGTGGAGGAGAGGTTCCCTTTCTGAGGCCGGCTAGCCTGGCTACCGATGAGGCTTCAACGATCGATGTCGTCGTGCACGCGATTAAGGAATATGAGAAGGTCGTCCGACAGCAGGTGGAAATAGTCGTGTTGCTTGAACCTACATCCCCGTTTCGGCGAGGTTCTCACGTCAAGGAAGCCCTGTTGCGGTATCGGCGTGGAGGGGTCAAGTCAGTGGTATCCGTGTGCCCGCTGGAACGAAAGCCTCAAAATATCTTTCTCAAGGCAGCTCCTGCCGAACTGCTGGAGCGATACATCAAAGAGCCTCACCAGCAATTTATTCGACGGCAGGAGATGAGTCACCTGTGCCGGTTGAACAGCGCGGTGTATGTATGTGGGCGTGACGAATTCCTCGCCAAGCGGACATTAGTAATGGAGCCGGTTGGCTATGTGGAGATGAGTCATCAGGAATCACTCAACATTGATGACGAACTGGATCTTACATTCGCTGAGCTGATCGCGGGGGAATACGGGTTGTGATGTTACTAGGGGGAGGTTCGTATGGGGAGTTTAACGAAGATAAAGGGCACCCAATGCCACAGCAGGACTCTTTAATGATCAGCTGGAAGGTCTGAGATGCTCGTTCGTGATTTGCTCAAGAAAATTTATCGCTACCTGAGGCCCCCTCAGGACCATTGGGCGCACTTTGTTTCGATTCTCGATCGCCTCACCCTAACCCATGATCCATCTCTTGATGAGGTCGGCAAACGGGCGCTGTTCAAACGAAACATTACGCTCGTGGAGCTCGAACCCCATGCCTATTGCAATCGAACCTGCTCATTTTGTCCCAATAGTACGATTGACCGTCTGACCGTGAAAACTATGCTGAATCGGTCGCTATACGAGGGGGTCCTCGGTGATCTGCGATCTATCGACTACGATAAGGTGCTCCGTTTTGCGCGCTATTCGGAGCCGATGGCCGACGATCATATTTATGAGATGGTGGCGTTGGCACGACAGCATCTTCCCAAGGCCGTCATAGACATTGTGACGAATGGCGATTACCTCGATGCGGAATCCTTAAATCGCCTACGGGAAATGGGACTCTCGGTGTTGCGCATCAGTGTATATATGCGAAAGGGTGTGGCGTGGAGTGCCGCAAATGCTGAGGGGGAGATCAATCGGCTCGCCAAGCGAATCGAAATTATGCCGGTATGGGACCAGCCAACTGCCACCACAGTAGGAGCAGTTTTCCCATACTCCGGCATGAAGGTTGTCGTGTATTCTCACAATTTTGACGAGACCGGCTACGACCGAGGACAACTGATTGAGAGCCTGGTCGATCATGCCTACGTGCGACGATCTCCCTGCTTTCTGGTGTTCTCGAATTTCACGGTGGACTTCAACGGCAAGATCATGCCTTGTTGCAATCTTCGTAGCGACCATCCCGATCACCAGGCGTTTGTGCTTGGAGATCTCTCAGACAGACGGCAGTCCATATTTGATGTGTATGCCGACCAACGTTATACAGAATGGCGTCGTGGTCTGGCCACGGTCGGCGAGAAGCCGTCTCCTTGCAACACCTGCAAGCAAAAGACGCTTGAGGGACCGGCTTTGGACCAATTGAGGCTGGCAGTCGATGCCAAGCTGGACTCTATTGGTGTGCAACTCTAATGGTCTCCTCCCGTGTTAGTCCACCCGTAGCGCACCTATTCCGCGTGCTGTTTATCCTGCCCGATGGCCGTGCCAAACGGTTACAGTTTGACCAAGGCGCGTTTCCCGATGAATTTTTTTACGGATATTGCCAGTTGGCTCGCCGTGAAGGTTGGCAAGTAGACCTCTTGGCTCGCGGCTTTCATTCATCTCTGGGGCTCTACGTGCAGAAACTGATCCACTGGTTTACGCATTTAAGCCCGGATTTTAGTGATGCAGCGGGTCTGAACGTGCATCTGCTTGAGCGCAATGACGCCATTGTCAGTATGAGTGAGCCGGTCCTGTTCATGTTGGCACTTCGCCAACTGCAGCGAACTGACGGGGCAAAGCTTGTGCTCATCTTGATGGGGGCGGAGAAACGTATTGAGCGTAGTCGTGCCCCTTGGGCCACTCATCGTATTCTTCGCTGGCTACTGCACAGATTAGCCGCAATCATTGTGATCGGGGAAGGCGAACGCGACTACCTCATAACCCAGCAGTTGGCTGGCCTAGCACAGGTGCATCTGGTTCAGTTTGGCGTAGATACAAAATTCTGGGTTCCGGCAGGAAACGATGGTGTTGGGGACTATGTATTGGCGATCGGCAATGATGATGGACGCGACTATGACGTGCTTCTCCATGCGATCGGCCCCCACCGGCTTCGACTCCACACGGTTCGTCGGGTTACGGATGCCCCACTTCCTCCTAACGTGACTTTGACCCGAGGGGATTGGACCGGGCAAGCGTTATCTGATCTCGATCTCCGTGCCCTGTACCAAGGGAGTCGCTTCGTTGTTACACCGCTGAAAGACTCCGCGCAACCGCAGGGGCAAAGCGTGACACTCCAGGCCATGGCGTGCGGGAAGGCGGTCATACTCTCGCAAACCAGGGGCCTCTGGAGCCGGTCGCTGATGCGGCATTTGGAGAATTGCTATTTGGTTCCGTCCGGAGATGTTCCATCGTTGCGTGCGGCTATTGAGCGCCTTGCTGCGGACCCCGGTTTATGCGCGCAAATTGGGGCGGAAGCCCGGCGGAGTGTCGAACGGCATTTTTCCAGTGATTTAATGGGGGATCGGATCGGGGCAATCCTGCAGGACGTCTGTGCGCCCGTGAGGCAGGCATGCTGAAGGAGTATGTCGCGGCTTCCTCTGCCTCCACTCAAACTGCGGACGAGTTTGTTGCCTCATTCTGGGATCAGCGGTGGCGAGATCTCAAAGATGGTCGGCGCCTGCAGAGGCTACGGTTGAGAGAAGAGTACCGCTTTCTGAAGAAAGTCATTCCAAATTTTGGCGATCGGCCACTGGACATTCTTGACTGCGGATGCGGGCTTGGAGAATGGACGCTGTTGTTTCATCTCGATGGGCACAGGGCTGTGGGTATCGATATCGCCGGTGAGACCATTCGTCAGCTCCGTGCCAAGCATGGCGATGCGTTTCGGTTCGGTGATTTCCGCAAGGTTGAGTGTCTCGACAAGTCCTATGATGTGGCAATTAATTGGGGCGGCATTGAACATTTCGAGGAAGGGCCGACACCGGCTATCCTGGAGGCGAAACGGGTTTTGCGCCCGGGAGGCCTGTTTGTGGCGACGACGCCCTGTCATAACTTCCGTCTCTTTCTGCTCGATGCGTTATTTGGTCGAGGCATAGGGCCGGCTTACCCGATCGAGGGACATCGGTTCTACCAGTATCGCTTCAGCCGAACCGAGCTCGAGAGCTACTTTCGTGCCTGCGGACTCACGCATGTGCGCTCACACATCATTGGCGGTGCCCAAGGGGTACAGCGATGCCTGCAGCACGAGCTCGGCTGGCTGGGGAAGCGACTTCCGCGTATGGTTCGGGTGGGATTGGAACAGGTCGGTGGGCTGTTATTGCGCCCCTTCCTTGGCCACATGGTTATTTGCAGCGGCCGTGTACCTGAGGTGAATCGTGCCTGCATTGGCGAGTAAGACATCGTCTGTCATAAGACGTTTCAGTGAAACGCTGGCTGCCATGCGATCCTATTGGCCTCAATCGCGTCGGCCTGCTGCGCGTATTGCCATCAATATGGCGCCGCGGAAGTCTCCCTATGGAGGCGGCAACCAATTTGTTGCGCAACTGACCCGCTGCCTGAGGTTCTTTGGATACGAGGTTGTATTCCATCTTGATCGGACTGTTGATTGCATCGTGATGGTTGACGGACGGGCCGCGTTGACGACTTTTGGCATAGAGGAGATCGCCGCCTGGAAGAAACGCTATCCATCGGTTGTCTGTATCCATCGGATTAACGAGTGCGACCAACGTAAAGGCAGCGATTTCATGGATGCACTGCTGGCGCAGGCCAATGAGGTCGCAGACTACTCGGTGTTCATTTCCCGTTGGCTGCGAGACTATCATGCCATGCGCTGGTTCGATATCGCCAAACCACATACGGTGATTCATAACGGGGCGGACCCGGGAATATTCCATCCGCTCGGGAGCCATGCTCCATCAATCGATGATGTTTTTCGGCTTGTGACACACCATTGGTCGGACAACCCTATGAAGGGATTCGATGTGTATGCACAGATCGACGCTGCGATTGCTGACGGATGTTTGCCTGATACCGAACTCTGGGTGATCGGTCGCTGGCCTGCATCCATCCCTTGGCGGGCTGCGCGGCTTTTCCCGCCGTTAACCGGCAGCCGATTGGCCGACCAGTTACGCCAGTGCCACGGTTATGTCACCGGTTCTCGCTGGGAGCCTGGCGGTATGCACTTTATTGAAGGAGCGCAATGCGGCTTGCCCGTGTTGTTCCACAGTGATGGCGGTGGCATTGTTGAGGTTGCCGAACGTTTCGGAATCGGCTTTCGGGACGATCTTATGGGGGCGATAAAAGCCATGCGCTCGCGGTATCGTGATCTGCGCGGGGAGGTATTGGACCATGGCCCGTCCGGGGACCATATGTGCACTGCCTATCGGCAGTTGATCCAAACCCTTCTTGTCGCGGATGGAAGGATCGGATGACACTCTCGTTGTTGGAGTACTATCAATCGCTCGGGTTGTCGGCATCGCAATGGCATGTTGGGCCTGAGCACCCGTATCTTGAAGAATATGTGATGCGTCTGTTGCGTACCCTGCCAGCAGCCAGAGTATTGGAGATCGGATACCAGTCTGGCGGGTTTGCTGTTCCTGTTATTCTGGCTATGCAGGGACGTTCTGGTTTCGATTATCTCGGAGTTGATTCTTTACGTTATGCGAATGCGGTCCATGGTGGCATCATTGCTGACTACCTTAAGACACAAGGGATTACATCGGGCTTTCAGTTTATTGAGTCGGATGCGTCCACATTTCTCTCTCGAAAACATTCCTGTCAGTTTGATCTCATTCTCATCGACCACTACAAACCGCTCTATCCCCGCGAGCTCCTGGCCGTTTTTGCCAGTGATCGTCTGAGCCCGCAGGGGGTTGTATTGCTGCATGATATCTCCGGTCGAGCGCGTGGCGTGGCGGTGCTCTGTGAGGCCATTGCAAGTGCCTATGGATACACATGGGCGGTAGTGGAGGAGGTCCCAGAGGGTCTTGCTGTGTTGCGAAGTCGTGGCTGGGACAGTAGGGAATATCACAGGTTGCCGAGGAAGATTCGACGAGGAGTTGTCAGGGGTTTGGTCGGTATCCAACGTCTTGTCGGTCTGGCTCGCGAAGTTTTGAGGAGCGCTAAGCGAAAGGTTATGTCGGCTTGAGTAAGGTGGATTTTGGGGAAAGTGACTCGAGCCATTGTCCTTGTTGCACGCAATGAGATTATCTCGCCTTATACCGGTTCTTTGGCATCGAAGTCTTCAGCCAATTCAAGCCGCAGTCGGTTTGCCGTATAGCAAACCTTATTCCTTCCTCTCGATTCATTCAGACCTTTCAGGCTGGGTTCTGGAAGAAGAAGCTGTCGAGTTTCGTCGTATTGCTGAGCGTCTAGGCATTCGAGCGAGATGCAATTATGGTTTGGGCGTCAATGCGGGACAATGTATTCACTATACCTCACAATTTGTGCTTCGCGATCCGCGATACTTCAATACCCGTAACAGAATATCGGTGGACTACTTTCACGGGCTCCCGTCAAGTGCACCTATATTTGCGGAAGTGGTCGCTGCTTTTCGCCGTCATCATCAGGCGCTCACACGTGTGCGGGTATCCCATTCCCGCATGGAGGAAGTTGTCTTAGAGGCGGGGGTTGAGCCTTCGAAAGTGCATCGCATCCCGATCGGCATCAATCTATCTTATTTCTCAGTTCCGACGTCGGATCAACGGGTTGCAGCTCGTGACCAGTTGCGATTGCCCGGCTCGGCGGTAGTTGTCGGTTCCTTCCAAAAGGATGGAGTGGGATGGGGCGAAGGAATGGAACCAAAGCTCATCAAAGGGCCTGACGTATTTCTCAAGGTGATCGAACGACTGAAGCCAAAAATTCCAGATCTCCATGTGGTGCTCTCTGGGCCCTCACGGGGCTATGTGAAGGCCGGCCTGGAAAAGCTTGGGGTGCCGTACCGTCATCTCCAACTTAAACAGTATGCGGATGTGGGTTTGCTGTATCGGGCGCTGGATCTGTACTTGGTAACGTCACGCGACGAAGGCGGACCTAAGGCTATTCTGGAGTCGATGGCCAGCGGTGTGCCCCTGGTCACATCGCAAGTTGGTCAGGCGATTGATCTTGTCCGGCATGGCGAGAACGCTTGGATGGTTGAGGTGGATGACGTGGAGGGGCTGACACATTGGGCTGAGTACGTTATCGCTCATCGTGGATCGCCGCAGGTCTCGCGAGTGCTGGAGCTGGCGCGGCAGACTGCTGAGTCTAACTGCTATGAGCAGCAAATCCCATTATGGCGCAAGTTCATGACAGGCTTTCTTGCGGGACCTTTGAAAGACAACTAAGTGGTTTCTTGCAAGAGGCATTACTCGTGATGTTTCGGCAATGGCCTGAGATCTGTGGAGATGTTCCCTTATCCCTGGCAAAGCAGGGGCGTTATCTTGCTTATGGATTCTGCGAGATTGTTCAATCTATGGGGCAGCGGATTCCAGTCGATCCGGCATCCCTGGACCTTGTGCGGGGAGATATACAAGCCAAGATGAGCGAGGGTGCCTCGCCGTTGCGCGTGTATACGTATGCTGTGGCTACGCAGGTTTTGGCAGATGTCCTCGTCGTGCCTGGTCCCGTCTGTGATCTTGGTTGTGGTTCTGGAGGCCAGCGCCGATTGTTTGAAATAGCAGGCAGGGACTCATTCTACGTCGGCGTCGATATCGCGCAGCACGCAGCCTGGACATCACAGATGAGTTCAGCGCACTCGTGCCAGTTTATTCAGATGGCAGCAGAAGATCTCGGGCTGGCGTCGGATAGCCTTGTATTTACGTTTTCTTCCAGCGCGTTGGAGCACGTGCCTGACATTCACCGGACGAGTAGGGAATTAGCCAGAACGATGCGGCCTGGTGCACAGGGCCTCCACATCGTCCCCGGCGTGTGGTCGTTGATGTTGTACCTCTTCCATGGCTATCGTCGATTTTCTGCCGGTGGCTTGGTTGATCTGTTTCAGCGCGCCGGGTTGCAGGTCGAACATGTTTGGTCACTTGGCGGAATTCCCTCGTTCCTGCTTCATGCGCTTTGGATCACCGGGGTAGAAACGATTCTTGTACAGCGGGTGCTTCATCTGAAGATTCAGCTGCGCAAAGGCCGCCCGCTTCGCTTCTATCGCTGGCTGCTGGCCTGGGCTCTCCGCCTGGACCCCTTCCTGCCTTTTGCCCCAGCCGGGTATGCCGTTTTGGTGCGTAAATTGTGAGCATAAACTGAATGTCGTGGATTTCGTTTCTTAAGAGGGTGATTTCCCCGGCCGTTCGACGTCGCTTAGATTGGTTGCTGCGGCCACTCTGGGCCCTGCCGCGGTGCATTGTTATTCTCCTGGGAGAGCGTCCTCAGGGGGGAAGGGCTCAGGTCTTTTACGGGCATGGGCGAATCCCTGACCCGCACGATCAGATCCATGGCGGGTTAGTCAAGTTCCAGCGCATGCAGGATGAGTTTCCTAACTCTCCGCGCCGATTCAACGTCCTGTATATGGTGAGCAGTCGCATGCCCTATGGGGGCGAGTATGTGGCTTGGTGTGCGAGGAAGAAAGGCATGCGGATAGTGTGGAACCAGAATGGTGTGGCCTATCCCAGTTGGTATGGCCCCGGATGGGAACAGATCAATGCTCCGATGGCTCGTCTGCATGCGGATGCGGATTACGTATTTTACCAAAGCCAGTTCTGCAAGCTTAGCGCGGATCGGTTCCTTGGTGAACGCCAGGGGCCATGGGAGATTCTCTATAACTCGGTGGATACGAAACTGTTTGCACCGGCTACGTCGGACCCCGACCCTGACCAGTTGGTCCTGCTACTGGGCGGCACCCAGTATCAATACTACCGGCTTGATTGTGCACTCCGCGTATTGGCGGCCCTTATTCGGCACGGAATAAAGGCACGGCTACTAGTTACCGGTCGATTGAGTTGGATGCTCAATGAAGAGGAGGCCGGTCGTCAGGCGGAGGAGCTCGTCAAGCGCCTTGGATTGCAAGGGCGAGTCCGTTTTCTGGGTCCGTACACCCAGGTGGATGCGCCGTCAATTTTTAGACAGGCTCATATCTTGCTGCACACCAAGGTCAACGATCCGTGCCCGGGGTTGGTGGTGGAGGCCATGGCCTGTGGGCTTCCGGTCGTCTATTCGAGTAGCGGTGGGCTTCCAGAGCTTGTGGGAGATCAAGCCGGGGTCGGTGTGCCGGCTGAGTTGGATTGGAATCGGGATGTTCCACCAGATTCCGAGAGCATGGCCAACGCGATTGTGCAAGTTGTGCGAAATCGGGATCGCTATGCTCAAGCCGCGCGCCGACGGGCGATGGAACGATTCGACCTGCAGCCGTGGCTGGCCCGCCATCGCGAAGTATTTGCTACGGTCCTCAGATGAAAAACATCACTCGAATCGCCATGCGTTTCTTGTTGATGCTTGACAATGTTGTGAGTAAATTGATCAACCGTCTGGCTATTCCGTATGACGGCGGGGTACACGTGAAACATCGCTTGATGCGATATCATGACTTTTTCGTCAACAGGATTGCCCCGGGCGAGCGGGTCTTGGACATTGGCTGCGGATATGGAGCCGTTGCCTATTCTCTAGCAACGAAGGCCGGGGCTCTTGTCACGGGGGTCGATCTCAATGAAGTGAATGTTGCGAAGGCAAGGGGTAGATTCCATCATCCCAATCTCACGTTTGTTCACGGCGACGCCAGAACGAACCTGCCGCCTGGTCCGTGGGATGTCCTTGTGCTCTCTAACATTCTCGAGCATATCGAGCAGCGGGCCTCTTTTCTGACAGAATTGCAACAGGGGTTGCGCCCGAATCGCATGCTCATTCGTGTGCCGATGATCGATCGGGACTGGCGGGTTCCGCTTCGAGAAGAGCTCGGGATGTTTCACTTTGGTGACGCAACGCATTTCACTGAGTACACAGCTGAAAGTTTCGAGAAAGAAGTGACTGTGGCGGGGCTCTCAATTCATCATGTGCAATACAATTGGGGAGAGATTTGGGCTGAAGTTGTGCCAGCGACATTTTCCGATGCTCTTGGTTCGAGGTCAAGCTGATGCCCGGCGTAACAGTTCTTATGCCTGTTTTCAACGGTGAGCGGTTCCTCCGCGAGGCGATCGAGAGTGTCCTCCAGCAGACGCATCGGGACTTTGAATTGCTCATCATCAATGATGGTTCGACGGACCGGTCTCGAGAGATCGTTCTGAGTTATGACGACCCGCGAATCAATTTCGCTGAGAATGCCAAGAACCTTGGGCTTGCGTCGACTTTGAATGTCGGCCTCGGGTTGGCTACGTATGAATTAGTTGCCCGGCAGGATGCGGATGATCTTTCTCTTCCTGAACGCCTGGCGTTGCAGGTCGATTTTCTCGCGAAGCACCCTGATGTGGTGCTAGTGGGAACTCAAGCGATGATCATAGATGAACAAGGTTTTCGCAAGGGGCGAGTGCTGGATCGTGCATGCACGCACGATAGTATCCGTTGGGACTTGCTATTCGATAACAGTTTTACGCATTCCTCGGTTATGTTCAGGCGCTCGACGATCACCCAATTGGGGGGGTACGACGGTGCTTTCCGCTATTGCCAAGATTATGCGCTCTGGACGCAGGTCGCGCGCCATCACCGCGTCGCCAATATAGACCGATGCTTAGTGCAGTATCGTGTCCATCCGTTCGATCGCATGTCCGACAAATTGAAAGGTATAATCGCGGAGGAGAATCGCCTCATCATGCGCGATTACATCGCCGATACTCTGGGCAACGACTCGGTGTCAGATGTAGAGCTCGATGCGATGGTAAATATGCGGCTCGCCTTTGAACAACGATGGGCTCGATTGTTTGTCAGGCTTGTTGCGCGTTCTATTAGCGTATATCAATCAATAAGACCTTCTTCAAGTCTCAGCCCTGACTTTCAGCGGACGGTTGCTCGCCGATATGTGCGGGCCGCCTATAAGGCGTGGGCGTCACATCCCTGGTGTGTCTTGGTCGTACTTGCGCCAGCATTGGGGCGATATCCTGTGATGAGGGTGACCGCCCGTTGGTTTGCCAATTTGCTGTGGAGTAAGGCAGGTGATGTTTGTGGGTATCGTGTAGGAAAGCCCCGCGTGGCGTGCGTCCCTAATTGCTGACCGAGTACGGTCGAGCTTTGATAGGTGCAAGAAAATTTAGTCGAACGATTCAGGAAAGTACTCTATGATAAAAAGAGCGCTGATTACGGGAATCACCGGCCAGGATGGATCGTACTTAGCCGAACTTCTGCTCGATAAGGGATATGAAGTCCATGGCATCGTAAGGCGAGTTGCCATTGAGGATCCCGTTCACCGTCTGTGGCGGATTGTACACATTAAAGATCGCCTTCATCTTCATCCGGCATCGCTGGAAAGCCTGCCCAGTCTCTATCGGGCTCTTGAGGAGGTCCAGCCTCACGAATGTTATCATCTCGCTGCGCAAAGCTATGTGGCCTATTCGTTTGAGGACGAATTTTCAACGCTTAACGCCAATATCAATGGGACACATTATCTCTTATCTGCGATTCGTGACAGAGTTCAGACCTGCCGATTTTATTTTGCCGCTTCCAGCGAAATGTTCGGAAAGGTTCAGCAATCTCCGCAATCTGAGGACACACCATTTTATCCTCGTTCGGCTTACGGAATTTCAAAAGTTGCAGGGTTTCATCTGACCAGAAACTATCGGGAAGCGTACGGTATCCGTGCTTCTTGTGGAATTCTTTATAATCATGAATCTCCGAGGAGGGGATTTGAGTTCGTCACGCGAAAAATCACCTCACATGCGGCGAGAATAAAGTTTGGCCTTGCCAAGGAATTGCACCTTGGGAATTTGGATGCCAGGCGAGATTGGGGGCATGCTCGGGAGTACGTGCGGGCCATGTGGCTGATGCTTCAGAGAGACGAACCCTCGGATTATGTGATTGCAACAGGTCAACAGCATTCAGTAAGAGAATTTGCTGAAATGGCTTTTGCTTTGGTAGGCCTCGATTATAGGGATTATGTGAAAGTCGACCCCCGGTTTCTCAGACCGGTCGATGTGGAAACGCTTCTTGGGAATCCTGCGAAGGCAAAAAAAGAGCTGGGCTGGTCTTCTGAGTGCTCTTTTCAGGAGTTGGTACGGGAGATGGTAGAGGCAGACGTTAAGTTGGTTCAACGGGAAGGTACAGCAACGTAGGGTTTGTGTCCCATCGAGAGCTCCCGTTTTCGTTCGGACGTTGAGCCCGATGCTCCCCCCCTACATCATCCAATGGGATAATCCTCAGATACTTCATGTTTCGCCGTTTATTATGTGTGGCATAGTAGGAATAATCGGGCCGCCCTCTAGTAACCCAAAATCTGCGGTGCTTGGGATGAACAAGGCTATCCGGTATCGTGGGCCTAACGATGCCGGAGTCTGGTGTGATGATGTCTGTGGTGTGGCACTTGGGCATGTACGGCTCGCCGTCTTAGATTTGTCATCTGAGGGACGTCAACCGATGGTGTCCTCCAGCGGGCGCTATGTTCTTTCCTATAATGGCGAGGTGTATAACTTCGCTACTCTACGGTTTGAGCTGGAGTTAGCCGGCGCGAAGTTTCGCGGACGTTCGGACACGGAAGTCATGCTCGCCGCTTTCGAGGAGTGGGGTCTTGAGAAGTCCGTACGGCGATTCGACGGCATGTTTGCCTTCGCTCTCTGGGACCGTGTCGAGCGGCGACTTACGTTAGTGCGGGACCGCCTCGGCGAGAAGCCATTGTATTACGGCTGGTGTGGTGAAACATTCCTGTTTGGATCAGAACTCAAAGCCCTGTGCGCCCATCCAGCGTGGCGAGGAGATATCAACCGGGCGGTGCTCGCCAGCTATATGCGATATGGTTATGTGCCTTTACCCCATTCCATTTACCTAGGAATCTGTAAACTCTTGCCGGGTACGTGGGTCAAGATTTCTGCCGATGACCCGCGCGGGCGTATGCCTGTGCCTATAACGTATTGGTCGGCACGTGAGGTTGCGATGCAGGAGCCGCTCTCCGATCTTTCTGATGCAGCGGCAACTGATGCGCTCGATGCTTTGCTGCGCCAGGCCGTGGGAGGGCAGATGATTTCTGATGTTCCGCTAGGGGCGTTCCTGTCCGGAGGCATTGATTCGTCTACTATTGTCGCTCTGATGCAGTGCCAGTCTTCACGACCAGTGCGGACATTCTCGATTGGGTTCAACGAGTCGGACTATGACGAGGCGCGCTATGCGAAGCAGGTTGCGGCACATTTGGGCACGGATCACACTGAGCTGTACCTGTCTGCAACAGAAGCGCTGGATGTCATTCCGCGCCTGCCGGAAATCTACGATGAGCCGTTCGGCGATTCATCCCAAATCCCAACTCATCTTGTGGCTGCGCTCGCGCGCAAGCATGTAACTGTGGCTCTCTCTGGCGACGGAGGCGACGAACTGTTTGGCGGCTACAATCGCTATTTCTGGGGGCGATCGATCTGGAACCGTATCGGTCCATTGCCACAAAGTGCTAGGCACGGAGTGGGTAGGATGATGACAGCCCTGAGCCCCGCGGTATGGGATCGTGTGGGGAAGTATCTCCCTCGGGGCCTGCGGCAACCAACTTTGGGGGACCGTATTCACAAGCTGGCGAGCGTGATCGATGTCGAGGGCCCGGACGAGTTATATCGCCGACTCGTGTCCCAGCAGCGGGAACCAGGTTCGTTGATTGTCGGTGGCGATGAGACGCCGATCTGGGCTGATGCAGAGGCGGCAAGCTTCGTCCGGAGCGATTTCACCGAGCGGATGATGTTTCACGACCTCGTGGGGTATCTCACCGATGACATTCTGACCAAGGTGGATAGGGCTGCCATGGCGGTGAGCTTGGAAACCCGCGTGCCGTTGCTCGACTATCACCTTGTCGAGTTTGCCTGGCGCCTGCCGTTGTCTATGAAGATCCGCGACGGACAGGGCAAGTGGCTGCTACGCCAAGTGCTCAACCGTTACGTGCCTCGCGAGTTGATCGATCGGCCTAAACAAGGATTCGGAATTCCGCTCGATACATGGCTGCGGGGGCCCTTGCGGGAATGGGCCGAAGATTTGTTGGATGAGCATCGCCTTCGTCGCGAGGGGTACTTGCATCCCGCGCCCATTCGAGAAAAGTGGGAAGCACATCTTTCAGGTAGACGGAATTGGCAGTATTGGCTGTGGAACGTGTTGATGTTTCAGGCTTGGCTCTCCGCGAAGCAACCCGCGTGAAAAGCTTTTCTAGCAAAGGGCAGTTGTCGAAACTGAAGCGCCTGATCGTTGTGGGCGGTATTTCCGTCCTGCTTCTGCTGGTGGCCTTCTTGATATCCGGTGCCGAGAATGTCTTGCAGCGGTTGGTCAGCTTTTCGCCGCTGGCTTTAGCCGGCATTCTGGCCTTGTTGATCGCTAACCTATTTCTGGTGACCTACCGGCTTTGGAGGGTTTTGGGTCATTATGGGTTCCCACTGCCTTGGAATGTTGCGTTTCGCGCCAGTATTTCAGGCCATCTCGCCGGGTTGTTCGTCATGTCGTTATTTGGGCAGGTGCTGGGGCGCCAGGTGGTATTGCGCGTATATGGGGTGCGGTCAGTAGTCGTCGCTAGCCTGGCCGCGTATGAGCGCGCGTTGTTAGGTCTCATCAGTGGTGCGATGTGCGTGTTGGGAGTGGCTTTTTTACCGGGGCCGTCGATTGCAGCTG
Organism: Nitrospiraceae bacterium; assembly: GCA_039916745.1. GTDB lineage: Bacteria > Nitrospirota > Nitrospiria > Nitrospirales > Nitrospiraceae > Palsa-1315. The sequence goes on along the minus strand of JBDSKU010000122.1, from coordinate 3,979 downwards.
ACTTTTGGCGCTTGCTGCCTTTTTCTGAGATTACGATTGTCGTAGTGGGAGCGGCCTCTCTGAGCAGGATGCTTGGGCGCTCACGATTTGAGACCCGGCTTCTTGCTTATATTCGGTCGTGGTCGACGTTCTCATGCGTAATGGAGAGCGTAGGCATAACTTTAATCGGTCAGTTCCTGGTACTGGGATCTTTTGTCGTGGGAATAGAGGCGATTCACCCAGGAATCGGATGGATCACTCTGTTTTCCGCCGCTGCCGTGATTAGCTTTGCTGCCAGCCTTCCGGTTACCGTGAACGGCTGGGGGATACGCGAGCTGACAGCGGTGTATGTGCTCGGGTGGTTAGGCATTTCTGCTGCTGATGCCGTTGCTATTTCGGTGCTGATCGGGCTTTGCTCCACGATAGTCATTCTTGCGGCCTCGCCCTTCTCCTTGAGGGAGACCTCTGATAGTGCTGACAGCATCGGGGAGTCTCCGAATATGATCAAGCCTATCCCCGATGTCGAGAAAGCCTCTGCCTGGATCTTGTCTATGGCAGCGGCGGTGTTGGTGTTTTTTCAGGTGCATGTTGAGCTTCCTCGATCGCTGGGATTCATCAATCTGAATATGGCCGATCCTTTTGCCGTTCTCGCCCTGGCGGCGGTCAGTATTCATGCTCTGTCCGCTCGTCGCTTCCCGACGTGGCGGATTCAGCAGTTCAATGTGATTCTGGTGTCGATTAGCGTGGTCCTGCTCATAGCTTTTCTGCGGGGCCTGTTGGAAGTTGGTGTGACACAGTGGGCACTTGCCGGGCGGATATTCGGCTGGCTGGTCCTGCTTGGATATATTTCGGCAGGCTATGTAATGGTGTCTCATGCTGGGGCTCATGGGTTGCGCCGTTTAAGTGAGACCGTCATTGCAACCGGGGTCGTGATTGTGGTGTTGCAAATCATCTTGCGCCTGATGGTTCACTGGGGTTGGAGTGCCAATATCTGGTTTACGCCAAACTTTGAAGGTTATGCGGCTAACCGTAACGCATTTGTTTTTCAGATGCTGGTGTGTCTTGCGCTCATTCTGGCGTATTCGTCTGCACGCGCTAAGCATCGGACTGTAAGATTTGCAATTCCCCGAATATCCAGTCGCGCGGATGGGATGCTTCCTTCTCAACCATTTCCGGTGCTCCTGGGCATCGTGCTGGTTGGACTGATCTTGAGCGGTTCTCGGGCTGGATGGCTTGTTTGCGTGGTTGTTCTTCTTGCTGCGTGGATCGGTCGGTTTGCAGACCGCCGCGTGATAGCCTGGGGGCTGTTCTATTCCATAGTTTTCTGGGGCATGACTTTAATTGGTGGCTCGACTTTGATTGGTGACTCGACCGAGGTTGGCGCACTGCTGGATAGTATGATTAAGGGTAGTGCGATCCAAAGCGCGATTTCGAGTGAAGTCAGCGCTCATGAACATTGGGAGAGCATGAGCCGAGCACTGGAGTTGTGGCTGCAGTCACCGGTTATGGGTGCAGGGTTAGGTGTCTTTATTGAAAAGAGTCTCGTCTGGTTCGGACATCCTCTCGTGGTCCATAGCACACCTCTCTGGATACTCGCTGAATTTGGTATGGTCGGCGCGGCGGTGTTCGGGTGGGGGTTTTTCATCATGGCCAGATCCGCCCTTAGGCTTGGTGTGAAATCGTCTGCCCATCAGGCCTTAGGGCTGCTCCTGCTTAGCTTCGCCGGCTTCTGTTTAGTGCATGAGATTTTCTATCAGAGAATATTTTGGCTGGTACTTGGGGCGGTACTGGCGTATCCAGGTACGAAGGGCGGGCTGTTTCAGGAGCATAAGCATCAAGGGATTGAGGCTCTTACTCAAAGCCAGACATCGTTGTTTGGCTCAGGTCTTGATGCTGAGGCGGGACTGGTCAGTATGGAAGTGGAGCAAGGAACTGCTCAACGAGAATCATCTGTGCTTGGGAGGCTAGTTCTGCCAAAAACGGACTTACAAAATATTGAGCAAGGATCTTTGGTGGCGAGGGAGTTGACCGTATCTGCTATGGATCGTTCCGATGCTTCGACCAGGAACCGGCGCTGATGTCACAAAAGATTCGTCTCTTACTTCTCATTACGGAAGATTGGACATTTTGGGAGATTCGGCTTGGTCTTGCTCGTGTTGCGCTCGATGCTGGTTACGAAGTGACAATTGCCACGCGTGTCACTGCTCATGCCGAGCGTATTCGACAAGAAGGCTTCCATCTTGTCCCCATCATGATGCTGCGGGAGAGCCGAAATCCGGTGAGGGAGTTCTTGACATTTCTTGAGCTGGTGCGGGTCTATCGTCGAATCTGTCCCCAGATTGTCCAGCATGTCGCCATGAAGCCTGTATTCTACGGGTCATTGGCTGCGTGGGTGACCAGGATTCCCTCCGTCATCAATGTCTTTGGGGGGTTGGGCTATGCATTTACCGATCGGCCACACGAAACCTCCGTTCTTCGTTCCACCTTGCAGCGGGGGCTCAGGTGGGCTATTGCACTCAGTCGATCCGTGGTGGTCGTGCAAAACCAGGATGATCAAGATGTGTTGATACAGGAGAGCATCGTCCCTTCGTCCCAGGTTCGTCTGATTGCTGGGTCTGGTGTCGATATTCAGCGATTTGTGCCAGTTGCCTCCCCAGCCGGTGATCCCATTGTGATGCTAGTGGGGCGGATGTTGTGGGATAAGGGAGTAGGAGAGTTTGTCGACGCGGTGGTTTGCCTGAAACAGAGAGGTGTGCGTGCGCGATTTGTCCTGGTGGGACGATGCGACCGAGGGAATCCAACCGCAATTGCGGAGGAGCAGCTTCAGCGATGGACGCAAGATCATGGCATTGAATGGTGGGGGCATCGCGAGGATCTTCCTGAAGTGATCGGCCGTGCGACGTTGGTGGTGCTGCCGTCGTATCGTGAGGGTCTTCCGAAGGTCTTATTGGAGGCCGCAGCATGCGGGAAAGCGGTCATCGCGACGGATGTTCCTGGCTGTCGTGAAGTAGTACGACACCAGAAAACTGGCCTGTTAGTCCCTGTGCGAGACTCTGTGGCACTTGCGGATGCAATCGCTACGCTACTCAGCAACCACGAGCTGCGCACAGTCATGGGTGCCTCTGGGCGAGAATTCGTTGTGCGGGAGCATTCGCAGGAGAAGATCGGGCGGAAGTTTCTTGATCTGTATCAAGAACGTCTTGCCCTGGCAGGGGTCTCGTCAGTAAGCCAGACGAAGAAATTTGCGTAATACGATGATGATGGCGTTTCTTTCTGCGACCGTTGGTTTCTTTTCATGGTGGTCTTCAGGAAGGCTTGCCAGTCCTGGGTCCCTCATTGTATCACTGGATCATCCCAACGAACGGTCACTTCATCGCACGCCAACTCCGAGGACGGGTGGGGTTGCCGTTATGGGAGCCTTGTATTTCGGAGTGTTGATTTTCGTCGTATTGGATTGGATCAGGCCATCGCAGAACGAGTCCATGCCGGTGCTCGATTCAACTGGGTGGTGGATTCTTACGATGACATGTGTCATCAGCATCGTGTCATTGATGGATGATCGACGGGGGCTCCCGATTGCGGTGCGGTTTGGGGTTCACCTCCTAGCCGCGGTTCTTCTTGTGATCGGGTCAGGGTTGGTCCTTCCCTCTATCTCAGCTCCCATATTCGGGTTCTTAGAAGTGGAATGGATCGCCCCTCTCTTCACGGTCGTGTTTCTCGTCTGGATGGCCAATTTGTATAACTTCATGGATGGAATGGATGGGTTTGCGGGCGGCATGACGGTGATCGGCTGTGGATTGCTCGGGTATTTAGGCTGGCAGGCACATCATCCCGTGATCTTTCTTGTTGCAACCCTACAATCCGCGGCGGCGACTGGATTCCTTGTCCGCAATTTTCCTCCGGCGAAGATTTTTATGGGTGATGTCGGGAGTGTGTCCACAGGCTTTCTTGTGGCGGCGCTGATTGTTCTCGGCTGTCGCGACGGGGTCTTTGATCTGTG
>JBDSKU010000121.1:0-5812 GCA_039916745.1 Nitrospiraceae bacterium | reverse complement strand
GTCAGGCCCGGTGGTGGATTGGGATAGCGCAAAGCAGTCGGACACGACACGATACGGACAATTCTTTCACGCGATGCTGGAACAAGGAGTGTATCTGGCCCCTTCTCAATTCGAAGCCACCTTCCTCTCGACCGCCCATTCAAGCCGCGATATCGATTACACGATCAAAGCCGCGCATTCCGCATTCAAGAGCCTCTAATCGCGTCATTCACGAAGCGCTTCTCGTATCTCCCGAGATACTGCTCTTCATCGTTTCAGATACAGCACGGTGCCGCTTGGAGCTGGTCAACAGGACCGGCCTGCGAGGCCTCACATAGCTCAAGGGCCCAACGTATTCAGCATACGTTGGGCCCTTGAGCGAAGCGATCAGAACCTGACGGAGAGTTTCAGCAACCTCTCTATTCGTCGTCGTCCTCGTCCTCCATATCCAACACTTCCTGCCGCTTCTGCTCTTCCATCGCATTAACCAGGAGCATGCGGATAAACAGCGAATAGAGCGAGCCTTTTTCCAGTGTCCCGCCTGGAGGAATGGCAATCTTGCCTTCCTTAATCATGCGATCCATCCAGATCTTTTGGTCGGGCGCGATCAAGATCGAAAGCTCGACCAGCCCCACACGTCCCATCATATCCATAGTCCGGCCCCCTTCTATTTCGTTACGTCTTTCCAATCGACATGCGGACATTTCAGCATGCGAATTTCTTCATTGTCAACAAAACGGGAACGGCCCCGGTCCTTCTGGCATAAACCCTGCTGATCAACTGATCGTATGGAACGATTCCGACAAATATTAAGCGTCGTGAGAAATACCCCATGCAGTTGTCTTCTGGTCACCCTCTGGACCATGCCCTGCTTGTTCGCCATGCCTCATGAGGGGCTGACTCAGCCAACCACCGCGCCGCCCTCCTCATTACCCACTGTTCCGTTATCGCCCGATGCCGCCATCTCCGACCCACGGTCCTCCTGCGAGCTCTGTTGGAAGCCTGAACCACGACCCGGGAGCACCGTCCATCCTCATCGACCTTACCGTGAAAAAGGACTCCATCCTCACAAGAAGCCCAAAGGGCTACGCCGATCCAGCAGCAAGAATGCCCGATCGATGCTTCGCCGACAACCCCCCGCACCATTCGGTGGCGTCGAACGCACGGTCGACAGTCGGCAGGTCCACGTGGTCGACGGTGACACCTTTCGCTATGGGACCGAACGCGTCAGACTCCGAGGCATCGACACCCCGGAACTGAACGAGCCTGGCGGACAGGCAGCCAGACTGCGGCTGGAAGAATTACTTCGCAGCGGACCAGTCCACATCGTCCCGCATGGACGAGACGTCTATGATCGTACTGTCGCGGATGTGAGCGTCGATGGGCACAACATCGCAGACATTCTCAGACAGGAAGGATTCGTCCGTTCCTCGCCAAACTTGCGTAGAAAACAAGCTCGTGAAGAATCGGTGGGCGCTCGCCAAGGGCCTGTCTGTTTCTGACAGTGGCTCGATTAACCCAATGGCATACCAAGGCTCCTCATCCCTTGATTCGAGCGTACCGGTGTACCGGCAACATCGCGCTAGGCGAAAGCAGAATTATGATTGTCCTTGCTATCCAAGCGCCACTCCGTAGGATAGCTTAAGGACCGAATCTCCTCGATTCAGGTCACGCCCCTTTCGGTGTAAGTCGTGGTTCATCGGAATACCGGGTGAAGCGCAACCCGAGTGGGCCGGGGACCTGATGAAAAGTGCGCTAGCGTAGGTGAAGACTTTCACGATGTTCACCCGCGTCGCCCTTTCTGCCTCGTGACTCCGTCTCAGCGAAACAACAGCCCGATCCTGCCAGGCGATCGCACCGAGGCAACGGTCGAAGACTACGGTGGTCGAGGCGTCGGTATCTCTGATTGATTCTTGGCCTCTTGCTCCTATGGAACACGTCCAATGATATCCGCAAGGCAAACTTCCGGCTCATCCCGTCCGCTTCGGGTACTAATGCTGGCCCTCGTGGCAACCGTGATCGTGCTCCTGGGGTTAGCCTGGAACGCAGTCGAAAGCGTGAGGCAGCTCGAAGACTTGAAGCTTCATCACTTACGGATCGAAGATCTGCGCGGAACGATCGTTCATGTGGACGAGGTCCTGACGATGTCGGCGCATATGGGTGCGGCCACTGGGGATCCGCAATGGGAGAAGCGCTATCGAACGTTTGAGCCTCGGTTGGCCGAAGCGATCCAGGAGGTGATCCTTCTGGTACCGCAGGGTGACACCGCCGATTTGATCGCGCAGATCAACATCGCCAACACGGCGTTGATTGAGATCGAAAACCAGACGTTTGCTCTCATTCGCACGCAACGCACGGCAGAAGCTCAAGCCGCTCTTTTTGGAGAGGACTACAAGAAGCAGAAACTGGCCTACGGGGCCGGCATGGAGCGCTTAAACGGCTCGCTGAAGCAGTTATACGGACAAAAGGTGGATGACGAGATTCGGAAAGTTACCGTCGTGTTCATCTCCGCCGCAGTCATCCTTCCTATTCTGATTCTCTGCTGGTTCCTGGCCCTGCGGGTGATGAACCGTTGGAAAGTCATGCCGACAGAAAGTCTTGAAGACGCCCTGCAGGCGAGAGAAAAGGCCGAACTATCCTCGCAAGAACTTCTCAAAGCCAGGGAGTCCGTTGATATCGCCATCCGGGAGAAGCAGGAACAGGTCGAGGAGCTGGAGTATTTGTACCAAAGCGCTCCCGTGGGCCTTGAACTGCTGGACAGAGAATTTCGTGTTGTTCGCGTTAACGAAGTGCTTGCCGCCATCAACGGAATATCTGTTCACGAACACTTGGGGCGGACCCTGCGCGAGATTATTCCCCAGTTCGCGCTGCAAGTCGAAGCGGTCGTTGACCAGGTGTTCGCTTCGGGAGAGCCCGTGTTGAATATCGAGGTACACGGGATGACGCCCGCGGAGCCGGGCACCGAACGAGACTGGCTTGTGGGCTATTACCCCGTGAAGCTGCAGGACGGAATCCCGCGTTACGTGGGCTGTGTTGTTCTGGAGATCACCGAGCGGAAAAAAGTGGAAGTGGAGCTTCGCCGGCAGAGGGAACTTCTCCAGAACGTCATCGACCACATCCCTTGCGCCGTGTTCTGGAAGAATCGGCAGAGCGTCAACCTGGGGGGCAACCAGCTTGCCGCTCGCGACTTGGGGTTTGCCACGCCGGCCGACATGATCGGAAAGAGCAACTTCGACCTGTCTATCAGCAGGGAGGAAGCCGAATCATTTACGCAGTTCGATCGCGAGGTCATGGAGCGCGGCACGCCATTGGTCAATATCGAGGAGGTCCTCACCAAGCCTGATGGAACCAGGCTTGATGTCTTGACGAGCAAGGTCCCGTTGCGCGACACCACGGGCGAGGTCTTCGGGGTGCTGGCCCTCTACCTCGACATCACCGAACGCAAACAACTGGAAGAACTTCTGCGCGGCAACGAAGCGAGGATGCGTAACCAGCAAGCCTCGCTCATCGCATTAACCCACACCAACAAGCAGCGGACCGTCGGGGGGAACACGCAACTCCATGCGTTCACGGAAACGGCCGCTAGAACGCTCGGCGCCGACCGGGTCAGCGTGTGGCGCTACACGGCGGATCGGACGGCGATTCACTGCATCGATCTCTACGAGTCCCGTGCGAACCGACACTCCGCTGGCGTGGAGCTCCACGCGAAGGACTATCCGGCCTATTTCCAGGCGCTCGCCCGCGCCAATGTCATCGACGCGGGCGATGCCATTACGGATCCGCGCACCCGTGAGTTCTCCGAGAGTTACCTCAAACCCTTAGGCATTACCGCCATACTGGACGCCCCCATCTATCTCTCGGGCACTCTTGAGGGAGTGGTGTGCCACGAATATTTCGGGTCACCCAGGCAGCTATTCGCGGATGAACAGACCTTCGCCGTGGCCGTGGCAAATCTCGTGTCTTTGGCGATCGAGAAGGAAGAACGCCAGCAGGTGCAAATCGAGCTGTACCAAGCCACAGCAGCTGCCGAGGCGGCCAATCGAGCCAAGAGTGAGTTCCTGGCGAACATGAGTCACGAGATCCGTACGCCGATGAACGGCATCCTCGGCATGACCGAACTGACTCTCGATTCCGATTTGACTCCCGAACAACGAGGCAACCTCGTCATGGTCAGGACCTCTACCGACTCGCTGTTGCACCTGATCAATGACATCCTCGACTTCTCCAAAATCGAAGCAGGCAGGCTCGAGCTCGACCCCCTCCCCTTTGCGCTACGGGACAGCCTCGGCTCCACCCTGCTGGCACTGAGCCCTGGGGCTCACGATAAGAGGCTGGAACTCATCTGTCACGTCGACCCGGACGTGCCGGACGGCCTGGTAGGCGACTCGCTGCGGCTACGGCAGGTCGTCACCAACCTGGTCGGCAACGCCATTAAATTCACTGCGCGTGGCGAGGTGGTCCTGCGGGTCGCACTAGAGAGTGCGCCGGCAGAAGCAGTGTGTCTCCACTTCACCGTGCGCGACACGGGCATCGGTATTCCGGAGGACAAGCGGTCGGTGATTTTCGGAGCATTCACGCAGGCGGACACCTCGACGACCCGGAATTTCGGTGGCACCGGACTGGGTCTGGCCATCACGTCTCGACTGGTGACCCTCATGGGCGGACGTATTTGGGTCGAGAGCGAAGTCCATACGGGCAGCACCTTCCACTTCACCGTCCTTCTGAAGAAACATTCGGGGCCCGTCCTGACGTTCCTGACCGGTCGCGTGGATCTGGAGGGGCTGCCCGTCCTGGTCGTGGACGACAATGCCACCAACCGGGCGATGCTGGAAGAGATTCTCACCAACTGGCGGATGCGCCCCAGCGCGGTGAGCGACGGCATCTCCGCCGTCGCCGCCATGAAACATGCCGTCGCCCGTGGTGACCCGTTTCGACTGGTCCTGCTCGACGCACTCATGCCCCAACTGGACGGCTTTGCCATTGCCGAGCAAATCAAACGCGACCCCGAGCTGGCCAAGGCCACGGTCATGATGCTCTCCTCGGCCGACCGCAGCGGCGATGCCTCCCGCTGTCGGGAATTGGGCGTCGCTTGCTATCTTCGTAAGCCGATTACCCAGTCCGATCTGTTCGACGCCATCCTCACCGCTATCGGCGCCGTGCCGTTTGAGCAGCAGGAGTCCCCTCGCACCGCCGGGGCTGGTATGCGAGAGGGACAACGCCCCCTCCGTATCCTGCTGGCGGAAGACAACGAGGTAAACCAGAAGCTGGCGGTCAAGACGTTGGAGAAGCGCGGGCATACCGTCGTGGTGGTCGGCAACGGTCGGCAGGTGCTCGCGGCCCTCGAGAGGGAGACCGTGGACCTCGTCCTCATGGACATCCAGATGCCCGAAATGGACGGCTTCGCTGCGACCGCGGCCATCCGCGAGCGCGAGAAGGCGACCGGCGGTCACCTCCCGATCGTGGCCTTGACCGCCCACGCCATGAAGGGCGATCGGGAGCGCTGCCTGGAGGCGGGTATGGACGCATACGTTTCCAAGCCGCTGCGCGTCGAACAGCTCTTAGAAGCCATTGCCCGGGTCGTCCCCGGCGAAGCCATGGCCATCCCGGCGAGTGAGGAGACTCCGACTGCCGGTGGGCCATCACCCGAGGCGGTGTTGGACCTGACCGCGGCGCTCGCCCGTGTCGAGGGTGACCGGGAACTGCTCGGGGAAATGATCGGCTTGTTCTTCGCCCAGGCTCAGACGCTGCTCCCCCAGATCCGGGGAGCCGGCGAACGCGGCGATGGCAAAGCCTTGGAGCGGTTTGCCCACAAGCTCAAAGGCTCGATGGGAAG
>JBDSKU010000120.1:0-5318 GCA_039916745.1 Nitrospiraceae bacterium | reverse complement strand
TAGGTCTTTCTCGCCATGGGCTGTTGGCGGAGCAGAAGGCCTCGCTGCTCGAAGGCGCGAAGCAGTTGCTTGAGCGCGAGGTGATCAACGGGGCCGAACTCAAAGCGAGTATGGAACAGGAGGAGTGTGACGTCTATGTCGGCGGCAGCTCAATTGGAACAAGCGGGCATCATGATCGGTCACGACCGGATCGTGCAGTGTGTCGGCCCTTGGACACTCGACCACCTACAGGATCTTGAACGAGCGCTGGTGAGCATGCCGTGGCCCCGGTCGAGAGAACTGGTGTGCGAAGCGGGTCACGTCACAGCGATGGACACGGGTGGAGCCGTGCTGTTGTATCGAACGGTGACGCAACTTCGTAGACAAGGGCGTCTGGTATCGGTCGAGGGGTTGCGTGCTGAGTTCGCCGAGCTGCTGCAATTGGTATCTGCCAATTGGGATCGCATCGAGGCGACTCCGGCGTCAAAACCTGGCAGGCTGGAGCGGCTGAGTCGATTCATGGTGGATCGAGCCCGGCACGTCGTGACGGCGCTTGGCTTTATCGGTGAAAGCACCGTCGCGGTCTGGCGGTCCCTGAAGAGGCCGTCGCTCATTCGTTGGCGGGCCCTGTTTAGAAGCCTCGAACTAGATGGATTCAATGCGCTGCCGATCACGGGCCTTCTCGCCTTCCTGATCGGAGTGGTGATCTCCTATCAGGGGGCGGAGCAGTTACGGAAGTTCGGCACGAATATTTTCGTGGTGGATCTGGTCGGGATCTCGTTATTGCGCGAGATCTCTCCGCTGATCGTCGCCATTTTGATCGCCGGCCGTTCCGGTTCGGCCTATGCCGCGCAGATCGGCACGATGAAGGTGACGGAGGAACTGGACGCGGTCCAAACGCTAGGCCTCTCGCCGATGCAGTTGCTGGTACTGCCCAGGGTCTTCGCGCTGATGATCGCTCTGCCGTTGCTCACCGTCTATGCGGATGGGTTGGGCGTGTTCGGTGGCATGTTGATCGCGTCGAGTTTGCTCAATGTCAGTTTCACCGAGTTCGTCTCACGCTTTGAAGAGGCAGTGGCGGTGCGTCATTTTCTCATTGGAATCGTGAAGGCGCCTTTCTTCGCGATGATCATTGCGCTGGTGGGCTGCTACCAGGGGTTTCAGATCCGAGGAGGCGTGGATGATGTGGGGCGGCACACGACCACCAGCGTCGTGCAGAGTATCTTCTTGGTCATTGTATTCGATGCCATGTGCAGCATTTTGTTGAATTGGTGGGACTTGTAACGGGATGTTGAAAATGGCTTCCAGCTTCGTTCTCGCATCGCTCAGGGGCTCAACGTACCACAAGGGTACGCCTCGCCTCTTCGCTCACTGCGGCCTTGCTGGAAATCCATTGTGAACATCCCTGGGAACATGCATGGAATCCACCTGTGATGGCTATCGTTGAGAGCGAGAAGATTGTGCCGGTCATCGAGGTCAACCATGTTTCGACCTCTTTCGGAACGGCGGTCGTACACCGGGATGTGAATTTTACGATTCAGCGAGGTGAGGTCTTTGCCATTGCCGGGGGGAACGGCTGCGGGAAGTCCACGCTGATGCGGGAGATTGTCGGATTGCTAGAGCCCACTTCAGGGTCGACGACGCTCTTTGGAATGGATAGCCGGTTGTTGCGCGACGGCCACCCGCAAGAGATCCATCGCCGGTTCGGCGTGATGTTTCAGCAGGGCGGCTTATTTAGTTCTCTTACCCTGGCTGAGAATGTCGCCGTGCCGCTGAAAGAGCACACGAAGCTGAGCCGTGAGATCGTTCATGACATTGTGGCGCTCAAGATTGTGTCGGTCGGGTTGCCGGCGGACAGCGCCGCGAAGTTTCCGAACGAACTCAGTGGCGGCATGAGGCGGCGCGCGGCTCTGGCACGGGCGATTGTGATGGACCCGGAGGTGTTGTTCCTCGATGAGCCGACCGCCGGCTTGGATCCGATCAATGCGGCCGGATTCGATGAATTGGTCCTGCAACTCAAAGCGTTACTGGGGCTCACGGTGGTGATGGTGACCCACGATCTCGATTCGCTCTGGCGCATTGCAGACCGTGTGGCCGTGCTGGGCAACGGAACGGTCTTGGGGATCGGCACCATGCAGGAACTGTCGCGCTCGGCCGATCCTGTGATCCATGAATATTTCCACGGTCCGCGCGGCCGCGCGGCGGAAGCGCAACATGGATAGCGGCTATGGATAACAAGGTCAATTACGTCATCGTCGGAGCATTTGTCGCGGTCTTAGGGGCGGCGGTTCTGCTGGTCGTCCTCTGGCTGGGGAAGTCCGACTACCGAGGGGTCTACGACCGGTACTATGCCTATATGAAGGAGTCTGTGGCCGGGTTGAGCATCAACTCCACGGTGAAATACCGGGGGGTCGAGGTCGGGCGCGTGAAGGACATCCAGTTGAATCCCGAGAATCCTGAAGAGGTCCGGCTCACTCTCGACATCCTGCATGCCACACCGATCAAAACGGATACCGTGGCGGTGCTTGAAACGCAAGGGCTGACGGGACTGGCCACCGTCAATCTGAACGGGGAAAGCCGAGAGGCGCCGGCGTTGGAGCGTGCATCGGGCCAAGAATATCCAGTCATCAAGACCGGCCCCTCGCTGTTCTTTCGTCTCGATATGGCCCTTTCGCGCCTGCTCTCCGATCAGGGGCTGACGAAGCTGTTCGCCAACGTGAACGTGCTCAGCCAGAATGCGACGGCAGTGGTGGATGATGAGAATCGCGCGACCGTCAAACAGATTCTCAAAGACCTGTCGGATATCACGCGCACCGTGGCGGATCATAGCGAGCGAGTGGATAGCGGCCTGGTCAGCGCCTCGCAAGCGGCGGAGCACATTGCCAAGATGACCGAGACCATGAACAAACAGGTGCCGGCGTTGCTGGAGCGAGTCAACAAGAGTGCCGCGGCGCTCCAGACCATGACCGAAGAGTTGGCACAGACCGGCAGATCAGTGAGGTCGGCTCTCCAGGAAAGCCGGCCGGATATTGAACAGTTCACCCGGCAAACATTGAGCGAGACAGGCGCGCTGGTGGCAGAGCTGCGGGCTCTCACGGGAACGCTGCAACGCGTGGCGCGCCAACTGGAGCAGGAGCCGAGTTCGCTCGTGCTAGGGAAGAAGTCTCAACAACGAGGACCGGGAGAGTAGCCGATGGGGATGCTGCTGATACGGCTGTGTACCGTAATGGGAATCGGGATCGTCGCGCTGGGGCTGGCCGGCTGCCTGTCTCTTCCGCGTGACGAGCAGCAGACCCAGACCTTCTTCTTGAGCCTGGACCGTCCGGCTGGAGGGGGTTCGATTCCGGACGTGAAACCGAAAGCCGGGATTCTTGTCGTGAACATGCCGGTGGTGCAGCCAGGGTTCGATACGCAGCGGATGGCCTATACGCAACGGCCTTATGAAGTGAGCTACTACGCGACCCATCAATGGGCGGACTCCCCGGCCAGGATGTTGACTCCCGTACTGATTCAGGCGTTGGAACAGACGGGTTATTGGCGAGCCATTGTCCCAATGCCGACAGCCGTGCGCGGCGACCACCGTGTGGAGATCGATCAGTTGGAACTCGTGCAGACCTTTCTGAAGAAACCGAGTCAGGTGCGCCTTGCGTTGCGCGTACAAGTGATCAAGCTGCCGGAATATCTGGTACTCGGCACCCGCCTATTCGATGCGGTCGAAGGGGCGTCAACCGACGATGCCTACGGCGGGGCGGTTGCGGCAAACCGGGCAGCCGATAGGCTTGTGAGGGAGGTGGCCGGTTGGCTGAGCGGTTGTGTGTCGGGCGGCCAGGAAAGCGGCTGCTCACGATGAAGCAATCGCTCAGTGCCTTCACGATGCCCGTCGATTGGGGCTCACGCACAGGCTCCAACGCTGTGGATGGATGAGAGAGATACCATGAGTCTGCGCGATTCCGGACATCGCTCTCGCGAATTCATCCTGACCATCAATGGAGGCTCGTCGAGCCTGAAGTGTTCGCTCTTCCAGGTTGGTCCTTCGCTCACGCTCGTGTTGTCCTGCCTGGTCGACCGAATCGGGTTTCCAGATGTCGCGCTGACCCTCACGGACTTGGTCAGCGGCACCAGCGAGCGCCGGACGATTCAGGCCGCGCATCATAAGGACTGCATCGATCCTCTTGTCGCCTGGCTGGAAGAGAAGATTACGATCGCAGATCTTGTGGCCATCGGACATCGCGTGGTGCATGGAGGTCATCGGTATCGCGAGCCGCATGCGATCACGCCTGAAGTCATCGATGAACTGCGTCGGCTGAGCCCCTATGATCCGGAACATCTGCCGGCGGAGATCGAGCTGATCGAGACGCTGGGACGGCGATTTCCGACAATCCCGCAAGTCGCCTGTTTCGACACCGCCTTTCATCGCGACTTGCCGCAGGTCGCACGTCTCTTGCCGATCCCCAGACGGTACGAGGCCGCCGGAATCAGGCGCTACGGGTTTCATGGCCTCTCCTATGCCTACTTAATGGGGGAACTTAGGCGACTTGCGCCTCACCAGGCGCAGGGCCGCGTCATCCTGGCTCATCTGGGCAATGGGGCGAGCCTGGCAGCGGTGCGCGGGGGCACCAGCATCGATACGAGCATGGGCTTTACGCCCACGGCGGGGCTGCCGATGAGCACTCGCTCAGGCGATCTCGACCCGGGCTTGCTGTCCTATTTAGCGAGAACGGAAGGTATGACGGTTGAGCAGTTCCATACGATGGTCAATCGGCAATCGGGATTGCTCGGTCTGTCGGAGACGAGTTCCGATATTCGCGACCTCCTTGCCTGTGAGGACCGTGATATACGAGCAGCTGAGGCCGTGGCGCTCTTCTGCTACCAGGCCAAGAAGTGGATCGGCTCATTTGCCGCGGCGTTAGGCGGATTGAACACCCTCGTCTTCAGCGGCGGGATCGGTGAACACTCGGCGGTCATCCGAGCCCGGATCTGTCAGGGTTTGGAATTTCTTGGCGTCGTCCTGGATGAAGTCGGCAACAGCACGAACGCCGCGATCATTTCCAGAGAGGGCAGCAGAGTCACCGTGCGGGTGATTCCTACGGACGAAGCGCATGAGATTGCGAGTTCGATCGATGTGCTGCTGCATCAGAGCAGAGGCAAGGATGTTTAAGAAGGTGTCACCAAGACACGTCGCCGGCCACAGAACCAGACCGTTCACAACGAGGAGCCTATGCGCCAGACCAAGAAGAGTCCGATGAGTGCAGACCTTCCCGGGAGCAGGCACGCCAATTGGCGCGCCGCAAAATATCTGTCCGTCGGCCAGATTTATCGCGACGACCTGATCACTCACG
>JBDSKU010000119.1:0-3043 GCA_039916745.1 Nitrospiraceae bacterium | reverse complement strand
GAGTGCCGTTTTGCGACCACCATCTGCTGGCCTTTGCCTGTTCCTTGCCGGCCGCCACGAGACTGCAAGGATGGAAGCTGAAAGGATTCATGAGGTCTGCCCTGCGAGACCTCTTGCCTCGAAGCATTGTCTCTGGTCCGAAGCGAGGATTCATGCTGCCGCTTGGGCGATGGCTGCGGGAGGATCTACGCGAGATGAGTCGGGATCTGCTGTCCGATGAGGCGATTCGCCGGCGAGGTTATGTCAATCCTTCCTATGTGCAGTGGTTGCTGGCTGAACATCAGAGCGGGAGACGGAATTTTACCGATCAGATTTATGCGCTCATGGTGTTGGAGCTGTGGCATCGGCAGGTGGCGCAGCCTGTTTCGAACCAGACGATGGAGGTGGGCGCGGCATGAACGTCGTTCTGTTCTCAGAGGTCACGGTCGAACGGGTGATCGGCGGCGCCGAGCGAGTCCTTCGGCAGCAGTCGTTGGGCCTCGCCAAGCTGGGCCATCACGTGGGCGTCATCGTGCGGGCTCCCTGCGAGTCTGCCGAGGAGACATTTTCGATCGGCAATATGACTGAACGACGATATTCCGTGACCAGAACCAGCGAGCCGGCCTTTGTGTGGTCGTCGGTCCAGAATTCCCTGCGCGCCTTCGATGTGATGGGACAGACCGGTCCTATCGATGTCGGGGTCATCCATCAATCATTGGCTGGTCTCGGTCCGATCTTGTCTCGCTATCGCAATGTCGGTCGCTGGGTCTATGTCTGTCATTCGTTGGCGCATGAGGAATATCTCACGAGGGCGGAGCGGGCATCTTCGACATTGGAACGAGTCAGGCGGAAGCTGAGCGCGCGCGCCAGACGATGGATTGAACGATTGGTGATGCGCCGCTGTCATCATGTGGTGGTCTTGAGCGAATTCATGAAGCGGCAAGTCATGGCCGCTCATGGCATTGCGCCGAAGGACATTACGGTGGTCCCTGGTGCAGCCGATCTTGCCATGTTCTATCCGGCAGAGGATCGGGTCGAGGTCAGGCGAGAGCTGAAAATGCCCGAGAGCCGCACGGTGCTGTTCACGGTGCGCAATCTGGTCCCTCGCATGGGGTTGAAACATCTGATTGAAGCCATGACGCTTCTTGGGGAGGAGCGTCGGAATCTTCTACTCCTGATCGGCGGGGAAGGCCCGCTCCGCCCGCGATTGGAGGAGCTGATTCGCAGCAAGGGATTGCAAGATTCTGTACAGCTGCTCGGGTTCGTGCCGGAGGAACAGTTGGCGAAGTATTATCAGGCCTCTGACTTGGTCGTGATGCCGACGCTGCAGCTCGAAGGGTTCGGCCTGGTCACGGTCGAAGCGCTGGCCTGCGGCACCCCGGTGATGGGGACACCAGTTGGCGCGATTCCCGAAGTATTGAGCACGGTCGATCCGTTGTTGGTGACGGAAGGGACAGACGGAGAGTCTCTCGCAAAGACCTTACGATTATGGCTGTCGCGCTTCCGTGAGCAGCCTGGTGAGCGGCAGCGTCTTTCGAACAAAGGCCGGGAGGTCGTGGCGCGGCGCTTCAACTGGGACGCCCATACGGCTGATCTGGATCGTCTCTTTGCCGCGGGTTCGAAAGACGGACAGATGACTGGGGCGAGGAAGGTGATCCATGTGATCACGCGCCTCGACTATGGTGGTTCGGCGCAGAATACGATGTTGACGGCCCTTGGTCATGATCGTGCGCAGTTCGAGCCGCTGGTGGTGGCTGGCTATCCGGGATCGTGGGATGCGCAAGGGGGACAGGCTGCGACGGAGGAGAATTGCCGGCGGCTCGATCAAGCCGGAGTTCGTTGGTTGCTGCTGCCTTCCCTGACGCGAGCCGTTCACCCGCTGAAAGATATTCAGGTCTTGTGGCAATTGATTGGCCTCTTCCGGCGGGAGCAGCCGGCATTGGTCCATACCCATACGTCCAAGGCCGGCCTGTTGGGACGAATGGCCGCCTGGTTGGCGAGGGTGCCCGTCATCGTCCATACGCCGCACGGCCATGTGTTCTACGGCCATTTCGGCCCCTTCCGGTCATGGTTGTTTCTTCAGATCGAACGAGGGATGAGCGTGATCACAGACCGTTTGATCGCCTTGACGGACGCGGAGCGGCAGGACCACCTCGATCGTGCAGTCGGCAGGGCAGACCGATTCGCTGTCGTGCCGAGCGGGATCGATCGTGAGAAGTTCGGACGAGCGAGGGTTCGAGGGAAACAACTGCCGGATTGGTTTGGGTGCCCACCGGATGCACTGGTCATCGGATCGGTCGGATGGCTCACCGATATTAAGGGTCATGAACATTTGATCGAAGCCGTTGCCAAATTAAAGCAGGATGTTCCCTCCCTCCATCTCGTGATCGTCGGTAGCGGGGATCGGCAGGAAGCATTGCGACAGCTAGCGGAATCGCTCGGTCTCCGCGATGCCGTACATCTCTTGGGGCACAGGGACGATGTCGATATCTGCCTTGCGGGAATGGATCTGTTCGTCTTCCCCTCGCTCAATGAAGGGATGGGGCGTGCGTTGATCGAAGCCATGGCATCTGGACTTCCGGTGATTGCTTCCCGCGTCGGCGGTATTCCTGCCGTGATCGATGACGAACGAACCGGCCTGCTGGTCTCGCCCGGCGATGCCGGTGCATTGGCAGGGGCGCTGCGTCGGTTGCTCGATCGACCGGAATGGGCCAGGCAGTTGGGCGTTGCAGCGAGCCACAGGATAGATAGCCGATATGGGTCGCACTCCATGGTGCATGCCATCGAATCCATCTTTGCCAAGGCGCTCACGGATCATGGGTAAGCGAGAGAGACAGATGAGAGCGGTAGGGCGGTTGATGCTGCCATTGATGGCGATGGCGGTCGTACTCTGTTGCCTGGTCGGGCGCGTCGACGCGTCGGATGAGCGCCAGCAACTGTTGGCCACGTTTCATGTTCATAGTACCGCCAGTACCGGCGACATGACGGTTGATGCATTGGCGGCAAGAGCGGAACAGCTCGGCCTGGATGTGCTGCTGCTGACCGATAATTTCTCGCTGCGGTA
>JBDSKU010000118.1:0-4988 GCA_039916745.1 Nitrospiraceae bacterium | reverse complement strand
GTACCATTGTTCCCTAGCACACTGAGCGATGCCTGGGAAGCAAGCCCGAAGAGTTTCCTGGTTGCCCGTTTTCCCCACCTTGCCCTTCCTGCCGAAGCCCCTTTAGAATACCGTGCTCGGAGTGAAGGACTGGGAGAAGGGATTCCCGTATTTGGAGGTGGTGTCATGGGTCTTGCCGACAACAAATGCATCCCCTGCCGTGGTGGTGTGCCGCCGGTCCCGGCGGATCGCGCGCAGGCTCTACTGAAAGAGCTCGGTTTGGGCTGGTCGCTGAACCAGGCCGGCCATCTTGAGCGCTTGTATACGTTTAAGGATTTTGCTCAGGCCTTGGCCTATGTGAACAAGGTGGGCGCTGTAGCGGAAGCGGAAGGCCACCATCCCGATCTCTATCTCGCCTGGGGCAAATGCAAGGTCGAGATCTGGACGCATAAGATCAATGGCCTGACAGAGAGCGATTTTTTTATGGCTGCTAAGGCCGATCGCGAGTTTGAATCCTTTCGCGCATCCGCCAGTTAATCGCAAATCGGATGGTTGCGTCATGAACCCACGAGGCAGCAGATGAGCGACAAGGCCCAGGTGGCGCTCGTCAATATGCCGTTCAGCTACTCGAAGTATCCTTCGATCCAACTGGGCACACTTTCTGCGCTGCTCAAATCGAAGGGGGTTCCCGTCGACTGCCACCATTTGAATGTTCGGTTCGCCCACAAGATCGGTGTCCCCCTCTATGAAATGATCTGTGAGAAGCGTGCACTATTTGGCGAATGGCTGTTTTCCTACCTGTTGTTTCGAGACAATCCGAAGCGCGCTGAGTATCCCCGACTCTTCAAGCCGGTATTCGAGCAGGTTGCCAAGGAGAGTGGCCATCAAGCGTCGTTCTTCGAAGACATGGCGACGAGGACGGCGCCACAGTTCTTGACTGGGGCTCTGACCTCCATTGACTGGGGGCAATACAAGATTGTCGGGTTCACCTCCACGTTCGACCAAAACGTCGCCAGCTTGACGATGGCCAAACTTATCAAGGATCTCTATCCGGACGTGACGATCGTGTTCGGTGGAGCGAACTACGACGGCGAGATGGGTCTGGAATATTTTAGGGCCTTTCCCTTCATCGATCATGTCGTGGTGGGGGAAGGGGAAGAGGTGTTTCCGGACTTGGTTCGCTATCTCCTTGGGGGAAAGACCGGAGCGATGCCCAGTGGCGTGACCTATCGAGAGGGCGAGAAGATTGCCTTCAGCCCGAACCAGGCATTGTTCACTGATTTTGCGAAGACTGGGCCGCCGGACTATGACGATTACTATCATTTGCTGGCTGAACTAGGGGATGTGGCGCAGGGGCTCGACCGGATCCTTCTGTATGAAGGGTCACGGGGCTGCTGGTGGGGGGAGAAGCATCATTGTACGTTTTGCGGATTGAACGCACAAAGTATGAAGTTTCGGGCGAAATCGTCCGAGCAAGTGGCCCGGGAGATGGCCTATCTGTCCAGCCGCTACGATACGGCGCGATTTCGTCTCGTGGACAACATCATCGACATGAAATATGTGGACAACCTCTTCGGTCGATTTGCGGCAGACCATTGTGATCTCGATGTGTTCATTGAAACAAAAAGTAATCTCCACAAGAGCCAGATTCGAACACTCGCTGCCGGAGGTGTGAAGTGCATGCAGCCGGGATTGGAGAGTCTGAGCCTCAATCAGTTGCAGGCGATGGATAAGGGCGTCACCCCGATGCAGAATATCATCTGCCTCAAATGGAGCTACTATTATCATGTCGCGGTGTCGTGGAATATTTTGCTCGGATTTCCCGGAGAAACGAACGAGGACTACCGTCGGCAGATCGACCTTATTCAATCGTTGTTCCATCTGCATCCGCCGGAGTCGACCGGCAAGTTATGGTTGGAGCGGTTCAGTCCCTACTTCACCAAACCACAGGAATACGGTGTTCGTATCACCGGCCCAGGGACGCCGTACGAGTATGTCTACGACGCACGCCTAGTGGACTTGAAAAAGATTGCTTACGATTTCGAGTATGAATTGGATAATTGGCAGGTGGACCAGCCGGTCTACCAGGAATTAGTCGACATAGTTCAGGAGTGGCAGCGATTAGTCGCGTCAAGCGATCGGCCGTTTCTCTACTACTCGAAGGCGATGGACTATGTTACGGTCTACGATGGCCGGAACCCAAAGGCACCGATCAGGCGGCGTTATGATTGGCCTGCAGCAGGGATCATTGAGGTCTGTAACGAAGCGGCCAAAAGTGTGGAACAGGTCTGCACGCTGTTGGCAGGGCGATCCAACAAGGCTGCGACTAGGGACGCGGAGATGGAAGAGGCACTTAGTACGCTGACGGCTGCGAGAATTCTCTACGAGGAACGCGGCAAGTATTTTACCTTGGCCGTTCCTGAAAACCCCTACCTCTAGCTGAACGAGACCCCGATCCCATCACATCGACAGCTTGTCGGCGACATTACGCATCTGTACGCCATGCGCGAGCGATGCGCCGCCTCTGATGGCGCAGGCGACATGGACGGCTTCTGTCATTTCCTCGATGTTTGATCCCTTCTCAAGGGAAGCCTGCGTGTAGGCATCAATGCAGTAGGGGCATTGGACTGCGTGGGCCACCGCAAGGGCGATGAGGGCTTTCTCTCGCTCGGTCAGAGCCCCTTCGGCGAAGACGGCGCTGTAGTAGGCCATGAACTTGTCCCAGAGATCCTTGTTCCCTTTGCCCATATCAGAAAACTTCCCAAGATCATGGGGATGATAGTAGGTGTCCATAGGCAACTCCTTCGTCAACGGTTCTGGCCGAGTCCAAGTGGTCAGGAAGAAGACCGCTTCAACTGTCACTGCTAGTTGCGGCTGCTAGGCGTTGCTGGGTGGTTCTGGGTCAGCTTGGGTGAGCACCTGCGAAAACCTCGTGCCGACGATACTGGTCACCTTGGCCATGAGGTCGGTGACTTCTTGCCATTCCGTCGGCAGCAGATCTTGTTTCAGTTGAGGATGGATCGCCCATTGAGCATCGACGTGTGTTCCCTTTCGGCTCACGAGCACCCGAAGCAGTTCCACATCCCTGTTGTGGGACTCAGTTCCTGTAGCTTGGGGAGGGTTCCCGCTTAATGGTCCTGATGGAGGCGTTGATCGTGCCATAGAGCCAATCTCCTTCACGTTTGTAGAGGGGGATCATACCGCATCAACATTCGGTCTGTATATCTGCCAGCAGGCCTCTAGGGCTGGCCCTGGCTGTTCGCCCACCGCGCTGGATTGGCGTGAGCGTGGCGGAGTTGAGTTCTATGAGGGGGTTAGATCCTCTCGGAGTACGTCGAGCATGGACTGATGGATCGCCCCGTTACTTGCGACCAGTTCTTGTCCATAGATTGAAAGGGGGGCGCCTTTGAAGTCTGTCGCCATTCCGCAGGCTTCTCGGAGGATGACGACTCCCGCCGCCATATCCCAAGGGTTTAGTTTCACTTCCCAAAATCCATCGAACCGGCCAGCCGCAACATAACAGAGGTCTAGTGCTGCCGTTCCCGTGCGCCGCAGTCCCTGCACCTTCAAGGCAAATCGTGCGAAATGGTCCAAGTTATTATTCGGGGTCTCTCGAATGTCGTATGCAAATCCGGTGACGAGGAGCGCCTGATCGAGATGTTTCGTTGACGTCACGGAAATGGGAGCTCCGTTTACGTGAGCGCCTTGCCCGATTTGTGCGGTGAAGAGTTCGTTTCGGGTCGGGTCGTAGACCACTCCGATAATCCCGAGCCCGTCGCATTCCACTCCGATGGAGACACAGTAGGCCGGGAATCCGTGAACGAAGTTGGTCGTGCCGTCAAGAGGATCGATTATCCATTTATAGCGGGATGGGGCCTGTCCGGTCAGACCTCGTTCCTCGGCGAGGATGGGGTGGGTTGGGAAGGTCTCGTGGATAATGTCAATGATCCGTTGTTCCGCCTGGTGATCGGCGTCGGTGACCAGATTAATGACCTGTTTATGCTCAATGCGAAAACCGGTGCGCGCGCATTCGGTTAGAATGCTTCCGGCCTGACGGGCGGCCTCAGTGGCGACTGAGATGAGTCTGTCGAGGGGGATATTGTCACTAGATGCTGGAGTCATGGGGCGGCATCATAACACGAGGCTATGGTCCAACATGCAGAGCAGATAGATCTCTGACTAGAAGTCATTCGGTAATCATACTGGGAAAGTATCTGCTTGCTTGTCACTCTAGTAGACTTAACTAAGACCGTGTTGAGCAAGCACGGACTCGTTTTGAAGCTATCATGCTATGCAAGCAACTAATATAACATTGACTATTGACTTGCTTCGCAAGCAATGCTATAAAGCAAGTATGCTTCACCTGGGGGCGATTTCGTGGAAGAACTCACCGATATTTTGGTCGGTCTTGAGCAGCGAATTAGCGCGTACAAGAACCGGCTGCAAGAACTTGAAAAGAAACGTCGTCGCTTGGACGACGAAATCGCCACGATCAAAAAATATTTGGAATTGGCAGAAACGCTCTTTCGCGTTGAAGCCGATAAAGCCAAGCTTGCCAGCCTTTCTAGCCAATTCTACTCCGATGAAAAAGGCGCTCGCCAACGACCTAATACGGATGTCACTGATCAGTCGAGGGAAATCCTCATGGGCCGGAGTAAATACTCCGGGAAGAGTGTCTCGGAAGCCGCGTACGAAATGCTCCGTGAGGCGAACCGATCGATGCATGCAAAAGAGCTTGTGCAACGATTGGTCGAAGGGGGCCTCCAGATTAAGGGAAAGACACCGTTGACATCTGTCGCGACGTCTTTGAAGCGTGATAAGCGGTTTAGAAAAGTGGGTCCTAATACGTTTGAGGCATTGGAAGAAGCTCTGATCCACGCAGTGTAGTGTATCTGGGCCAGTTAGACCTTAAAAGACACGAAGGGGGGTGAGAGTCTTGGCGACGAAGAAAGCAGCAAAGAAGAAGAAGTAGTAGTCCCCGCCTCGATTCTAGCGTCGGGAGCAAGGCC
>JBDSKU010000117.1:0-3598 GCA_039916745.1 Nitrospiraceae bacterium | reverse complement strand
TTTTCAGTATTCTGCCGCCCCGCATTATTCATGACGATTCGTCGCAAAATCACGCAATCGCCAAACATAACGGGCATAGAACTCAGCAAGATACCCTTCTTGCAGGATGCTCAAAAATTTCTTCCAGCAAGGCCGTAGGCGAGTCGAAGCCGGAGGCGTACCCTCAGGGGTACGTTGAGGGTCTGAACGATGCGAGAACGACGCTGGTGGGCTTTTTCAGCAGCCTGCCAGTGGGCTGCTAGACGTTCTTGTAGAGGTAGATTCCCAGAAACATTCCAAGGAGACTGAGGAGGTTAATCTTCAAGATAAAGCCGATTGTGAACTTGAGCAGGACCAGATCGATGGTCAGAGGGGGACTGATGCCCGGGGTAAAGTTGGTGGCAAAGACTGCCTGAATGGTACCCTGTGGGGCCATGACTCTGAGGATTTCTCCCAGTACTCCGCCCAGGAGTCCACCGATGAGCACGAAAATGAGCAGAATCCAGGGTGACTTTCTCACGACAACTGCCTCATAACTCTGCGTAGTCTCACGGAGATAACCGTAGGACCATAGCGAAAGGTCGAGAACATGTCAATCATATCTCCGACATCGGCAATGGGTCAGTTTGAATCGATCAAATTCTCGATTTTCTCCAACCTCCATACATGACTTGCCACCCCAGCGTCCATAGCGGGGGTAACCCGTAGCGTCTGGTGAATCCTGGCGAAATTGTAGTGCATGAAGTGGAGGGCCACGGCGTCCGACTTCCTCTCCCTTGACTTCATCCTGCCAGGTCATTTAGACTCCCCGATGCTCTTTTGCTAGAATTTTCGAGGCGATCGGAGATCTGGGGTTAAGGCTTCGATTGCCTTTTTCTTTGTGACGTTATGCTGGACGCGCTCAGCGAAAAATTCGAAAAGATCTTTAAGAAGCTACGCGGTTCTGGGGTCCTTACCGAGCAGAACATCGCGGAAGCCTTGAAGGAAGTTCGCCTCGCGCTGCTCGAAGCCGATGTCAACTTCAAGATCGTCAAGGACTTCATCGAGCGGGTTCGTGAAAAAGCCGTTGGGCAGGAAGTTCTTCAGAGTTTGACCCCCGGTCATCAAGTGGTCAAGGTCGTGTGGGACGAGCTGCGAGAGATGATGGGCGGGGAACGAGCCGGTTTGGCTCTGGCCTCGAATCCCCCCACCGTCGTGATGATGGTTGGGCTTCAAGGCGCCGGAAAAACGACGACGTGCGGCAAGCTCGGGCGGTACGTCAAGGCTCAAGGGAAACGGGTTCTTTTGGTCGCGGCGGATCCTCGTCGCCCGGCAGCCGGCGATCAGTTGGCGAGTCTGGGGCGTGATCTCGAGATCGACGTGCATCGGGCGGATCCGGCTCAGGCGGCCCACACGGATGTCGTTCGCATTTGCCAGGCCGGCGTGGAGCGGGGCCGGGTGCAGGGATACGACCTCGTCCTGCTGGATACCGGCGGGCGTCTTCACATCGACGATGAGTTGATGGGGGAGCTGGTGGCGGTGAGAGCGGCCGTGCAACCGCACGAGGTGCTCTTAGTCGCTGATGCGATGACCGGCCAAGATGCCGTCACGATGGCGAGCCAGTTCGATCAACGAATCGGGCTGACGGGCGTCATTCTGACGAAGGTTGAAGGCGATGCCCGTGGCGGGGCGGTGTTGTCGATCCGGGCGGTGACCGGCAAGCCGATCAAGTTTTTGGGTGTGGGCGAGAAGCTGGACGCGTTGGAGTTGTTTCATCCCGATCGGATGGCCTCGCGCATCCTCGGCATGGGCGATGTCCTCTCGCTGATCGAAAAGGCACAAGAGACCTTTACGCTCGAGCAGGCGGAGGATGCGCAGAAGCTGCTGAGCAGCCAGACGTTCACGCTGGAGAGTTTCCGTGCTCAGCTGGGGCAGGTCAGTCGCATGGGCTCGCTCGACCAGATTTTAGGCATGCTGCCGGGCGGCCAGAAGCTCAAGGGGGCGATGGAAGGGCAGATGCCCGAACGAGAGATGAAGCGAGTCACGGCCATGATCGACTCGATGACGACTCGTGAACGCCGCGATCATACCCTGATCAATGGCAGCAGGAAAAAGCGGATTGCGCGTGGAAGTGGGACGAAGGTGGAAGAGGTGAATCGGTTGATTAAGCAGTTTCTCTCGGCGAGGAAAATCGCGAAGGTTATGGCAGGGTCGGGAGGGCGCCGGCAGTTGGCGCAACTTCTGCGCTCAATGTAAGGGGCGATCACAATCATCACAGTGTGTTGTACAGAAGGAGGATTCTAGTGGCTGTTCATTTGAGATTGACGAGGACAGGACGACATAAGCGACCGCTCTACCGCGTCGTGGCAGCGGATTCCCGGAAGCCGCGCGACGGGCGGTTCCTGGAAATTCTTGGGATTTTTGATCCCTTGAAAGAGGCGGGTTTGCCGGAGCTGAAGCAGGATCGGGTGTTGAGCTGGTTGCGCCAGGGGGCTCAGCCGACCGTCACGGTCAAGACCCTTCTCCGCCGTTCAGGCGTCTGGAAGACGTTTGAGGCAGAAAAAGCGGCAGAGAAAGCAGCGAAGAAGAAGGTTGCTTAGTCTGTGACCACGGCTCAGGCAGATCTGATAACGATCGGCAGGATCGAGCGCCACTTCGGTGTGCGCGGCGAGTTCAAGGTACGATCGTTGAGCGATGTGCCTGGCCGGCTGGAGCATCTCAAGCAGGTACAGGTTTTGGAACCGACGGGGCAGGTCGTCGAGAAGACGGTGGCTCATGTTCGGCGTGCCGGCTCGACCTATATCATGAGTCTCGTTGGGGTGACGACGCCCGAAGGCGCCGTCGCGTTGCGCGGAGGATTGATCCAAGTGCCGCGTTGTTCAGCGGCGACGTTGGCTGCGGACGTATATTTTGAGTGCGACCTCATCGGGATGACGGTTGAGAACGAGCGGGGTGACGAGATTGGAGTGGTAGAGACAATTTTGGAGATACCGGACAATCACGTCTTCGTCGTTCGCAAGGGGACGGAGGAAGTCCTCATTCCGGCTGCGAAGAGCTTTGTGACTTCGGTGGATCTCGTGCAGCGCAAGATGATGGTTCGCGGGATTGACGACTTGCGTGAGGATCGCCATGCGGTGTGACATTCTGACCCTGTTCCCCGACATGGTGGCGCCGGTGCTGAGCCAGAGCATTCTGAAGCGAGCACAGGAAAAAGGTCTTCTCCACGTGCAGGTGCGCAACTTGCGCGACTATACGCTCGATCGCCATAGGGTGGCGGACGATGTCCCCTACGGCGGAGGGGCCGGGATGGTGATGAAGGCCGAACCGATTTTGCGCGCAGTGGAACAGATTCAGGCCGACTATGCGCTGGCTGGGGAACAGATTCGGTTGTTGTTTCCATCTCCACATGGTCGACCATTCACGCAGGCCTATGCAAAAAACCTGGCGGCCGACACCCGCCGGCTTGTCATTCTCTGTGGCCACTACGAAGGGGTCGATGAGCGGGTGCGCCTCGCCTTGCACCCGGAAGAGATTTCAGTCGGGGATTATGTGTTGACCGGAGGCGAGTTGCCGGCGCTGGTGCTCATCGATGCCGCAGCCCGGTTGGTCCCCGGTGTGCTGGGTGATCCGGCGTCGATTG
>JBDSKU010000116.1:0-7373 GCA_039916745.1 Nitrospiraceae bacterium | reverse complement strand
GGTTTTGATTTCATACGCAGCACCTTTGCTCCTAATCAGAACAACCCTGTAGACATTAAGGATTGGATAGACCACTTGATTAAGTTGTCGGGGAATGACGAGCACTTTAGAAACAAAATAACTCCATGGGTAGATGCAGGAAGAGGAGCTCGCCCATCGGTATGTCGGAATGTAAAGGACTCGCCGAAGCTGAAGGCTGAGAGCTGACTGCTGATAGCTAAGGATTTATCGTATGCCGCTGGAAGACGAATTTTCAGACATCATTAAAAAGGCGCGGATGGGGCAGGGGCTGTCGGTCGCCGAGGTCTCCCGGACTACGGGATTGCCCGGTGGAGATATTACCGCGCTGGAGCGCGGCGATCCTCCGCGTGATCGCGCCGAGGTGCGGGCGTTGGCGAAGGCGTTGGGACTTCGTCCTGGGCCGTTGGAGCAGATTGCGATTGATCAATGGGAGCCGTCGGTTGCGTCTCCGATCTCGTGGGTGGAAACCGTACGGGGCTCGATCAACGGGTATGGTGTGCAGGGCTATGTGGTCTATGACGGCGGAGAGGCGCTATTGATCGACACCGCCTACAATGCATCGGCGATGATCGATGTCTTAACGCAGCACCATCTGCGTCTGGTCGGAATCTGTCTGACGCATGGGCATGCGGATCATGCGGAGGGGATCGATCAGATTTTAAAGTATCGTGAGGCGCCGGTGTATCTCGGCTTGGACGATGTCGACCTCCTGAGTTGGCGGCCGCCTGCTGAGCAGCTCAAAGCGCCGGATGATGGCCAGACGATTGCCGTTGGCCGTTTGCGCGTGCAATGTCTGGCGACGCCGGGCCATACCCCAGGCGGGATTTGCTATCGAGTGGATGCCGAGTCTCAACGTATGTGTTTCGTCGGCGATACCCTATTTGCGGGATCCATTGGCCGCTCGAATCCCAATACGCTATACCAGACCCATCTGGGGTCAGTTCGGACTCAAGTACTCGGGTTACCGCCTGAATATCGATTGCTGCCTGGCCACGGACCGGCTACGACGGTTCGTGAAGAGCTTGACCATAATCCCTTCGCGTTGGATCATTAACAGGATGCTCAAAAAGTCCTCCAGCATCGTTCTCGCATCGCTCAGAGGCTCAACGTATCGAAGCGTACGCCTCGCCTCTTCGCTCGCTGCGGCCTTGCTGGACGGCCTTTTTGAGCATCCTGGCAGGGCTCTCCTGTTGCGTTAAGCATGCGAGCCAGTGAATGTCTATCGTGCCGCGCTAGCGTTGCGGCAATCTGTTAGAAGAAGACACTATGAATCTCGACGAGCGGAACGACGACCAGCCGATCCGCGGCGGAGAACTGCCGGTTATGCCAGGACCGTCTGAAGGCCTCACGGATCTTTCTGCGGATGACGAATTCGAGGAGACGCCCTTCTCCAAATGGATCCTGCCCCTCAGCCTCCTTGTTGCGACGATCTTTACCACCCTCTGGGCCGGGGCCTATCAGGCCTATAAGGGGCCGATCCATGGGCCCGTAGACTTTCTCCTCGAACATTTCGAGACGCTTTGGCGCGGGATTCCCTTTGCCGCCACATTGCTGGGGATTCTGGTGACCCATGAATGTGGCCACTATGTGCTTTCCCGCATTCACGGGGTGCCGGCGTCACTGCCGCTGTTCATTCCAGGCCCTCCCCATTTCATCGGGACGTTTGGCGCAATCATCCGTCTGCGCGGGCCGATCATGAACCGGCGCGCGTTGTTCGACATTGGTGTGGCCGGTCCGCTGGCCGGCTTTGTTGTCGCAGTTGTGGCATTGGTTATCGGCCTGAACCTGTCGACGGTGGTGGATCGAACGGCGACCTACGGATTGCAGTTGGGCGAACCCCTGCTCTTGCAGTTCATCTCCTGGCTGGTCGTCGGATCGCTTCCTCCTCAGGCCGACATCGTCTTGCACCCCATTGGTTTTGCCGCCTGGTTCGGTCTATTTGTGACATCGCTGAATCTGATTCCCATCGGCCAACTCGACGGCGGGCATGTGGCCTACGCCCTGTGGGGTTCCCGCCAACGCACGATCGCCTTTGCCATGGTGCTGCTGTTGATCGTGCTGGGATTCGTGGGCTGGCCTGGCTGGTGGCTCTGGGCCTTCATGGCAGGAATCTGGGGTCTTGGCCATCCGCCGGTGCTCGATCCGTACGAACCGTTAGGCCGGGGGCGGGTCGTGGTTGGATGGATCGCGCTTGCGGTGTTTGTGCTCACGTTCGCGCCCATTCCTTTCTCCTTCCACTAGCAGGCTGCTGAAACAGACGCGCCAGCGTCGTTCTCGCATCGTTCAGATCCTCAATGTACCCCAGAGGCTACGCCTCCGGTGCTTCCATCGGCTGCGGCCTTGCTGACGGCCGGTTTGAGCATCCTGCATCCAGATGCCCGCCAGTGGTTTGGATTAATCCTGAGATTTTCTTGTCCGAATACCTGGGTGGTCCTACAGTGGGCCTATGGAGTCTACCGAGACCGCAATCTTATCGTGTCCCAAATGTCAGGCTGATCGGCCTGACGGAGCGACAGAATGTGTGAAGTGCGGAATCATCTTTGCGAAGTATCGTCCGCTTGCCCCATTGCAGCGACAGCCTCTGCTGCGGGACCGCTCTCGCTGGGTGGCCGCTGCCAAAGAATGGCTCATTGAATCGGATAGGCCGACCGACTCGATCACATTCGCCGGACGGGTTGCGGTATTTCTGTTGCTACTTTGGTGGGGTCGAGCCTTCATCGTCACGCCGCTCGAAACCAACTACACAGGGGAGTCGTTCCTCCATCTGATCAATCTGCCGTTCCATGAAGCAGGCCATCTTCTGTTTATCCCCCTGGGGCGGTTCATGATGATCCTGGGAGGAAGCCTCGGTCAGGTCCTGATGCCGCTCGTTTGTCTGGGTACTTTTCTCGTCAAGACCCGCGATCCCTTCGGCGCGTCAGTGGCCCTCTGGTGGACCGCGGAAAGCTTCATGGATATCGCCCCCTATATCAACGATGCGCGGGCCCTGGATCTCATGCTCCTTGGCGGCGTGACGGGAAAAGAAACGGACGGGCACGACTGGAACAATATCCTGACCATGTTGGGCTGGCTGGAGTACGACCATGGGCTGGCTCACTTCGCCTACAACGTCGGCATTCTTCTGATGCTGGTCTCGTTCGCATGGGGCGGGCTGCTTCTCCTGAAGCATTACCGACGGCTCTCACCGTAATCAGCTTGCGCGACCTCAGAAACTCTCTTACCATAGACCTCGATCGGGAGGTCCGAACATGCGAAGTCTGCGAGCCGTTCGAGCTTGTCTCATCGTATTGGGCATGATGGTGTTGGCCGGTCAGGCCATCGCGGCCGACTCCACTGTTCCTTCTCGATTCACGTTGGTCTTCAACGGTGCGGTCGTCAAGGACAACAGGACCGGTCTGATGTGGGAGCAGGAGCCGGATCGGGAGCATGATGTATGGGGGGCGTCGGTGGCTCGTTGTGCGACGAAAGAAGTTGGTGGGCAGAAGGGATGGCGCGCACCGTCAGTGGACGAGCTCAAGACCTTGATCGATGCCTCTCAACATGATCCGGCTTTGCCTGCCGGCCACCCCTTCTCCAACATCAAGTCGGAGATCTATTGGACAGCCACGCCCCATCCCACCGACGACATGGTGGCTTGGCAGATCAGTTTTTTTAGCGGCGAACCGGTGACCGACCAGAAATCCGGTACACGCCGTCTGTGGTGCCTGCTCGGGGGGCCCCGCAAGTAACGCGATCATCGTTCGCCCCCCGCTTCACGCGTTGACCATTGAAGTTTCCGCGCGCGACCATGGTCTTTCTGAGGCCTTCCCAGTTAATTCCACCGTCCAGCTCTCGATGCGTACCTATCTGCAGAAAAGCATTCCTGGACGGACGTATTGTCTGAATGGCGAACCACCGCGTTCTTCAATGAGCGTCGCTATTTTTATATCGTCTTAACAGTCTCTCGGTCCGCTTTAACACCGTTCTGACACGAAGGTTGTTAGATTTCACTCCACGACAGGAGACGCCTCACGAGAGGTTGTGCACTGAGTAGTGAGAGACAGGGAGGAATCTCCATGACACTGGGAGCACTGGGTTTACTGTTAGGGCTGGCGGGGCTGCTGTGGGTGATGGTCATCTTAATCGTGCAGGAGGATCACCAGACCCAAAGACAGAGTCCGCGAGAGCAGCGCAAGCCGCTCGCAGAAGCAGCACGCGACGAGTCGAAGGCCGCGTAACGGGAAGATGCAAGGAGCAGCGGAAGAAAGGTTAGAGGTCATGATGCGGATGTTGTGGTGGGTGAGCAGACTCTTGCTGTGTGCGGCAGGAATGATGGCGGCTCCGGCGCTTGCGCAAGACGTCGTTGGCCCCACCCGGGAAGAGCCATCGCGTAAGAGTGAGGCCGCCGAATCTCTGGATCAAGCCAAGACGCAACAGCCTGACTGGCATTACGGAGGATTTGTGGACCTCGGCTATGCGCTCAATTTCAATTTCCCGGAAAACCATCTGTTTCGCAATCGTGGTACGACGCACCGGGTCAATGAACTCGACCTGAACATGGCTGGTGTCTACATCAAAAAGGACGTGTCCGAGCGATCCAGGTGGGGGACGGAATTGCTGGTTCACGGCGGGCAAGACGCCAAGGAGTTTGGATTCGGAGCCAACTTACCCAAGGTTGAAGGGTCCGATGCCTTGCGTCACTTCGGCCGGGCCAACGTGTCCTATCTAGCTCCGGTCGGGAACGGGTTAGCCCTGCAAGTGGGGCTCTTCAATAGCTTGATCGGATATGAATCGTTGTATGCCAAAGACAATTTCAATTATACGCGTGCCTGGATCGCCGATTATTCGCCCTATCTGATGTTCGGGGCGAATGCCCTGTACCAGTTTAACGATCGATGGACCGGAGTCTTCTTTGTGATCAATGAATATTTCCACCTTCAAAACTCAAACAGTCTTCCGAGTTATGGCGCGCAAATAGCCTACAAGCCCAGCGCTCCCTGGACATTCAAGGAAACGATCTATTACGGCCCTGATCAGTCGGACACCTCCCTGGAATTTTGGCGGTCGTTCTCCGACAGCATTGTGGAATGGAAGGTCAATGGCGACGTGACTCTCGCGGGCGACTATCAGATCGGGACGCAGAAGAATGCCACGGCTCCCGGAAATCCTCGCGGCTTTTATATGGGGGCGGCATTCCCGATGCGGTGGCATATCGAAGGGCCCTGGAGTGTCGCGCTTCGGCCGGAGGTGTATTGGGATCGAAACGGCCTGATGACCGGGTCGGAGCAGTTGATCAAAGCCGTCACGACCACTGCTGAATACAAGTTGCCCTACCGGTGGACCAACATGATAGGCCGGCTCGAATATCGCTACGACGAGTCCACCGGAGCGGGGGGGGGATTCTTCAAGGGCAATGAAATAGCGCCGGGAGTCATCGGCCTGACCCCAGCGCAGCACATGCTGATGTTTGGTCTGATCTGGACGCTCGACTCCCCATAAGGACCCTATTTCACGGAGGATGGGGGCGACGCATACGAACTTTGATGCAGCCAAGGACCGAACACGTGATGTTCGCGCTGGCCGGCACCAGATGGATGGCGAACAGTACCGGCGTGAATTGCGTGCAGCGTTGTATGACCTGCAACAGAAGCTGGGGCAGTGTCACAAGGCCCGGTGTGTCCTGCCGGTCGCCGTCACCGCCGATCCGGCACCGTCGATCGAGTACCGAATCAGAAGAAAACTGGTCCAAAGGCTCCGTGGTTTTTACACCGTTTTTACGCTCTGCGGTCTAGCATGAAGGTGACCAGTTGAGAACGCGACATAGACACCATTTCCTTTGCCGTCGATTGAGGGGTATTCACATGGATCTCATCTATCTGGCTATCGCAGCGATATTTTTTCTGCTGTCCCGCTGGCTCATCTCGGCGCTGGAGCGACTATAAGGGAGGTATGGCCATGAATGCGATGTACGTGGTCGGCGGAATTCTGTCATTGGGATTGTTGCTGTACCTCATGGTTGCGTTGCTGAAACCGGAGTGGTTCTAATGACAATCAATGGACTGATTCAAGTCGGACTCTACTTCGTCGTGCTGCTCGCGCTGGTCAAGCCATTGGGATGGTATATGGCACGGGTGTATGAAGGGCAACCCTGCGGGCTCGACCGGGTGGTGGGCCCTCTTGAGCGCCTGATCTATCGCCTGTGCGGAGTGGGCCACACTGACGAGATGAATTGGAAGACGTACGCGGTCGCGATGCTTCTGTTTAACGGCGCCGGGCTGTTTGCCTTGTACGCGTTACAACGGTGGCAGGGATTCTTCCCCTTCAATCCACAGGGGTTTGGCGCCGTGGCTCCCGATCTCGCCTTCAACACCGCCGCGAGTTTCGTGACCAATACGAACTGGCAGGACTATGCGGGCGAAGCGACGTTGAGTTATCTCACCCAGATGCTTGGCCTCACGGTCCAGAATTTCGTGTCTGCGGCGACAGGGATGGCGATTCTGGTCGCGCTGATTCGCGGATTGACGCGCCGGACCTCGGAGACCATCGGGAACTTCTGGGTCGATCTGACCCGTAGCACCCTCTATATCCTGCTGCCGTTGTCAGCCATTCTCGCGCTGATCCTAGTCTCGCAGGGGACAGTCCAGACTTTTGGGTCCTATCACATAGCTACGCTGGCCCAGCCTGTGACGTATGACAAGCCGCTCACCGATGCCGCGGGGCAGGCCATTTTGGACGAGAAGGGCCAACCGAAGACTGAATCAACGACAGCAGCCGAGCAGGTCCTGGCCGTCGGACCGGCTGCATCGCAGGTCGCCATCAAGCATCTGGGGACCAACGGCGGCGGGTTCTTTAATGCCAATGCGGCCCATCCGTACGAAAGTCCAACACCCCTGACGGACTTCCTCCTCCTTCTCGCTGAGACCTTGCTCGCTGCATCCTTGACCTATACGTTCGGCAAAATGGTCGGCGATACGCGTCAGGGTTGGGCGCTCCTCGCTGCGATGCTCAGCATGTTAGCCCTCTTCATTCTCGGGGCCTATTGGGCGGAGTCGGCGGGAAATCCCCGCATGACCACGTTGGGGATCGATCAGGCAGCCAGCAACGTGCAGCCCGGCGGCAATATGGAGGGCAAGGAAGTTCGCTTTGGCGTCGCTCGCTCAGCGCTCTTTGCCACCGCGACGACAGCGACCTCGACCGGCGCCGTGAACTCGATGCACGATTCATTCACCCCGCTCGGTGGTTTGGTTCCGTTATTCATGATGCAATTCGGCGAGGTGATTGTGGGCGGCGTCGGCTCCGGCCTCTACGGCATGGTGGTCTTTGCGATCATTGCGGTCTTCGTGGCCGGTCTGATGGTGGGACGCACGCCGGAA